>NZ_JBWBYV010000058.1:0-139982 GCF_056174685.1 Janthinobacterium sp. BHSEK | reverse complement strand
ACTTTGCGCCGATGATAGTGCTGCAACCAGTGTGAAAGTAGGTTATCGTCAGGCTTGTTATTCGCAGTAAGAGAAAAACCCGTCAAGCAATTGGCGGGTTTTTTTTCGTCTGGCGGTTGGATGCGCCGCTGGTGCTGTCGGCTTACGCTGCGCTAAGCCGACCTACGCCGACCTACGCCGATCCGCCGACCGACGGTCAGTGTGTGGGGGACTGCCCCCGGCTGTTCAGCAGACGAAAAATAGGCAGCGCTGCGCGCTGCCTATCTGTCTTTGCTTCCCTTTTATTGACCAGCCACCACCGGCGCGACGCCGCTCCTGGCCACCCACTCGATCAGCGCATCGACGGCGGCGCGGCCGTTGCCATTGCCCACCAAGTCGCTATTGATCATGGCGACCACCACGCACTGTTGATTATTCGCATCGGGCACATAGCCGGCGATGGCCACCACATTCTTTAATGTCCCCGTCTTGATGCGGGCGCGCGCTGCGGCCGGGCTGTTCAGCAGGCGCTTGCGCATGGTGCCGTCCAGCGCGACGATGGGCAGGCTGGACTGGAACTCGGGCGCCCATGGGCTTTGCTGCATCGCCTGCAAGACACCGGCCATTTGCGCTGGCGCAATGCGTCCCGTGCGCGACAAACCGGAACCGTTGTCGATCAGCATGCCCTGGGTGTCGATATGGTGCCGCTCAAACCATTCCTGGATCACTTGCCGTGCCCGGTTGGCCGTGTCTTCCGGCGCCGCCATGGCGACGGGACGGCTGCCCAGCCAGCCATCGCTTTGCAAACTGCCCAGGCTGAGGAACAGGGTGCGGGCGAGGGTGTTGTCGGAGGTCTTGTTGATGTCTCGTAAGACTTCCGGCAAGGCGCGCGCCACGTGGTCGGCCAGCATGCGCGTGCCGACGGGTTCGGCCGTCGGCGGCAAGCCCGTCAACGGCGCTTCGCGCACCGTGCCCGTGATCGTGCCGCCCAGGCGTTTCCACGTGGCGCGGAACAAGCGGTCTGCATAATCGTTGCGATCAAGCACGTTGATGCTGGTGGCCTTGCTGCAATTTTGCGGGAAAGTGCCGTGCAGTATCACCTGCAGCTTGCCGCTCGCATCGCGCCGGTATTCTGGCGGACGCCAGCCATCTTCCCATCGCGCGCAATTGCCCTTGACCAGCTTCATATCGCTCGTGATGCTGACATTCTCGAGCGGCGGCTGCATGAGGATGCTCAATTGCCGGTCCGTCGAGTTCATATTGATATCGAGCAAATTAGTGTTCAACAACAAGGCATCGGGGATGACGTTGTAGCGGAACTCGGCCGATTCGTCGAACGGTGGCGCGCCGATATCGGGCCGTGCCGGCTGGAACAACTGGCGGTCGAGGATCAGATCGCCCTTTATTTTCACGATGCCCTGGTTGCGCAGGGTTTGCAGCATGTGTTCCAGCACGTCCGCGTTGAAATCCGTGTCGGCGCCGCCGCGCAGGATCAGGTCGCCCTTCAGCACGCCATTGATGACGTCGGCGCTGGTGCGCAGTTCCGTGCGGCCGCGGAAGATGGGGCCTAATTGCTCCAGGCCCACGGCCGTCGTCACCAGCTTCATGGTGGATGCGGGTTGCATGCTGCGCTCGGCCCCATGCGACAGCACGGTGGTGTTGCCGCGCAAGACGATGGCGCCCATGGCGTCTTCGGGAATATTCGCGCCGCGCAGCAGCAGGCTGACGGATTCGGGCAATTGCGCCTGTGCATTCGACAAGCCGATGCCAGCCAGCAAGGCGGCGATGAGGATGGGACGGAACATGGCTCTCCTTAGTGGAAAAAGACGTAGGCAACGAAGACGGCGGTGATCACGCCGGCCAGATCGGCGATCAGGCCGGCCGTGATGGCATAGCGCGTCTTGCGGATGCCCACGGAGCCGAAGTACAGGGCCACGATATAGAAGGTGGTGTCGGCCGAACCCTGGAAGACGCAGGCCAGGCGGCCGACAAACGAGTCGACGCCGTAGGTGTTCATGGCGTCGATCATCATGGCTTTCGAGCCGGAGCCGCTGAGCGGCTTCATCATGGCCGTCGGCAGGGCGGGCACGAAGTCCGTATTGATGCCCAGGTTGGCGAAGAACCAGTTCATGCCGCTCATCAGGAAATTGAACACGCCCGCGTTGCGGATCACGCTGATGGCCACCAGCATGCCGACCAGGTAGGGAATCACGGTGATCGAGGTCTGGATGCCGCCTTTCGCCCCCTCGATGAAGGCGTCATACACGTTCACCTTCTTGCGCAGGGCGCCGATGATGAAGATGGCGATGACGCTGATCAACACCAGGTTGCTGACCACCTTGGACACCAGCTCGATTTCCTGCTTCGTCAGGTATTGTGTGAAGTACCAGATCATGGCGACGATGGCGCTCGTCATGCCGCCCATCCAGCCCAGCACGACGCGGTTGAGCAAGTTGATGCGTTGCTTGATGGACACCGTGATGATGCCGACCATGGTGGCGACATAGGTGGCGATCATGCACGGGATAAAGATGTCGGACGGGTCGGCCGCGCCGAGGATCGAGCGCTGCGCCATGATGGCCAGCGGAATCAGGGTCAGGCCCGAGGTGTGCAGCACCAAAAACATGATTTGCGCATTCGTCGCCTCTTCCTTGTTCGGATTCAAGGTTTGCAGGCTTTCCATGGCTTTCAGGCCGAAGGGCGTGGCCGCATTGTCCAGGCCCAGCAGATTGGCCGAGAAATTCATCACCATGTGGCCCGTGGCCGGATGGTCTTTCGGAATTTCCGGGAAGATGCGCGAAAAGAACGGCGCGATGACTTTCGCCAGCCAGCCGACGATGCCCGCCTTTTCACCGATGTTCATGATGCCGAGCCACAAGGTCATCACGCCCGCCAGCGGCAGGGCGATATCCATCACGCCCATGCGCGCCGTTTCGAACGTGCCGTCGATGATGCGCTTGAAGATATCGGTATCGCCGAGAAACAGCCACTGCAGCACTGCGGCCAGGAAGCCAACGAGGAAAAAGCCGGACCAGATGTAATTAAGTGCCATATGCGATCAGTTCTGTATTTCGGGGAGGTGAAAAGGTGCTGCAAGCAAAGTATAGAGGCAGCCCGATACGAGTTGATGAAAGAATGCAGCAATCGCATGCCAAAAAGTTATAAGCTGGCAGCCTGTTTTCATTGGCGCCCCATAGCTTGCCCGCGTAGTGTGGGGGATGCCCGTCGCTTATCGCTGTTCGTTACCCTTGTCTGCACTGGATCACTGATGATGTTTTTACGCAAAACCGCCTGCGCCGCCGGCCTGGCCCTGTTGACGCTATTTACCGCGCCCGCCGATGCCGCCACCGATGCCCGCGCAAACAAGACCCTGCACCTGTTCCTCAGTACCAGCGAGACGGGCCTGGATCCGGCCGTGGCCTCGGACCTGGCCAGCCTGAATTTGATGGAAAACATCTTCGATCCCTTGCTGCGCTACGACTACCTGGCGCGCCCGGTGCAGCTGCAGGGCAATACGGCGCGCGGCTTGCCGAGCGTGGAAGACGGCGGCCGCACGTATCTCTTTCATTTGCAGCCCGGCATTTTCTTCACCCCCGATCCCGCCTTCAAGGGCCAGCCGCGCGAAGTGACGGCGCAGGATTATGTGTACAGCCTGACGCGGCTGTATGACCCCAGCCTGAAGTCGCCGTGGCTGTTCTTGCTGGAAGACAAGCTGGTGGGCGACGCGGCCCTGAAAGCCAAATTCAGCTACGACACGCCGATCGCCGGCTTGCAGGCGCTGGACAAATACACCCTGCGCATCCGCCTCAACGCCATCGACCCGAACTTCCTGTTTTACCTGGCCATGCCGGCGACCGCCGTGGTGGCGCGCGAAGTGGCCGAAGCGTATGCGGCGGCCGGGCAGATCGGTAATCACCCCGTGGGCACGGGGCCGTTCCTGGTGAAGGAGTGGAAACGCAGCGACAAGATCGTGCTGCAAGCCAATCCGACTTTCCGTCCTACCGTGTTCCATACGGAAACCAAGGCGCTGGCTGCCTTGCCGGCCGACGCGCGCGCCATCGCCACGGCGCTGGAAGGCAGGCAATTACCGCTGGTCGAGCGCATCGAGGTGCGCATCGTCGAGGAATATCAATCGCGCATGCTGGGATTCCTGAAAGGCGAATTCGATTACCTGGAACAAGTGCCGGAATCGATGACGGACATGGTGCTGGAAAACGGCGCCTTGAAACCGGCGCTGGCCGCCAAGGGCTTGCAGCTGACGCGCTTTCCCGTGCTGCAGACGTATTACATGTGGATGAACATGGACGATCCCGTGTTGGGCGGCATGAGCAAGGACAAGCTGGCCCTGCGGCGCGCCATTGCCCTCAGCTACAACAGCCGCGAAGACATCGCGTTATTAAAGAAAGGCCTGGCCTTGCCGGCGCAGTCGCCGCTGCCGCCGAATGTGCTCGGCTACGACAAGCATTACCGCAGCCCCGTCGGCTACGATCCGGCGCTGGCGCGCGCCCTGCTGGACCGCTTCGGCTACAAGGCGGGGCCCGACGGCTTTCGCACGCAGCCGGACGGCACGCCCTTGATGTTGACCATGCATACGGAGCCGAGCACGGTGGGGCGGCTGCGCGATGAATTGTGGCGGCGCAACCTGAACGCCATCGGCCTGCGCGTGGAATTTAAAAGCGACAAGAAGACGGAAATCATCAAGGCCTCGCGCCTGGGCAAGGTGCAGATGTTCGAGACCAACTGGATCGCGGACTTCCCCGATGGCGATAACTTTATGCAATTGTTGTATGGCGGCAACGTCGGCCGCGCCAACTATGCCCGCTTCAACTTGCCCGATTACAATAAACGCTATGAGGAGGCGCGCCTGCTATCCGATACGCCGCGCCGACGCAGTCTGTACTTCGACCTGTTTCAGCTGATCCACGCCTACACGCCGTGGGTGTTGCTGACGCATCCCATCTCTGCCGACCTGCAGCAACCGTGGCTAAAAAACTACAGGCGTCACCCCGTGGAATTCACGTCCTGGCGCTACCTGGACGTGGATAAAAGCAGGGCTAGCCCCGCAGGCAAGTGACCATGTCACTGAAAAGGGCATTCATTCCAAAAAGTTATGGTTAGGAAAGCATTTTTCATTGGCTGGGCCCGGATGCATCGCGCTACTCTGAAAATGAAAACAAATAAAGTAAAGCGCTGGCGTCATAAAAAAATGTACCGCGAGACAGACGCCGCGACCTTACAAAACAGCCTGACTTGAGAACTCAAGTTTCGATTGCCCAACAAGGAGAGACCAGTGAAATTGAAGAAACTAGCGCAGTTGGTGGCATTGATGGGGGTGGTGGGGCCGGTGATGGCACAGGAAGCGGCGGCGCCAGCGATGCAACGGGTCGAAGTGACGGGCAGCAGCATCAAGCGGGTGGCCAAGGAAGGCGCGCTGCCGGTGCAAGTCATCTCCTTTGATCAGATCGAAAAGCAGGGCATCACGACGACCGAGCAACTGGTGCGCACCCTGTCGGCCAACGGCACGGGCGCCGATAACATGACTTCGGGCAATAACGTGTTTGGCGCCGATGCGGACAGGGTCAGCGGCGGCGCCTCGTTCGCCTCGCTGCGCGGCCTGGGACCGTCGAGCACTCTGGTGCTGTTGAACGGCCGCCGCATCGCCACGCACGGCGCCAGCGGCAAGTCGGTCGACCTGAACTCGATCCCGCTGGGCGCGATTTCTCGCGTGGAAATCCTCAAGGATGGCGCTTCGGCCATCTACGGCACGGACGCCATCGGCGGCGTGATCAATTTCATTCTGAAGACCAATTACAGCGGCGTGGAAGCCTCCGTTTCCACGAATGACACGCAGGCCGGCGGCGGCGCCACGCGCCGCGCTTCCCTGCTGGCAGGCACGGGTTCGCTGGAGTCGGACCGCTACAACATCATGGCCAGCCTGACCGTTGATAAAGCGCAACAGCTCAATGGCCGTGACCGCTCCTTCGTCAACGGCTTCCAGCCGGAACGCGGCCTGTCGCCCGATACCACGGGCACGCCGTTCGCCAACCAGATGGCGGGGACCGGCACGGCACTGGGCACGTCGTTCCAGCTGCCGGGCGATGCGAATAAATACCTGCAAGCTAATCCGCTGAGTTTCCAGGGCAAGTGCGACAGCATCGCCGGTATGTCGCAATACCAGACGGAACTGTGGAAAGACGTGACCTCGCCGCTGCGCACCAGGTATTCGTGCGCCTACGACTATGGCGCCGACTATGTGCTGCAATTCCCTGTCGAACGGGCCAATCTGCTATCGCGCGGCACCTTCCAGCTGGCGCCCGACCACCGCATGTTTGTCGAAGTGCTCGGTTCGCGCACCAAGGCCACGGCCATCCTGACGCCGATGCAGGTGCAGGCGACCGTCGCCAACAAGAATCTGTATCCGGTCGGTGGCGCGTATTATCAGGATCTGTCGGCCTACATCCCCACGTTCGACAAGAGCAAGCCGATTTCCTACAAATGGCGCGCCAATGACGTGGGCAACCGCACGCAGGAAAACACCACCGACAATGCGCGCGTGCTGGTGGGCTTTGAAGGCAACTTCGGCAAGTGGGATTACAAGGCCGGCATTTCGCGCGCCGAAAGCAGCACCAAGACCAAGCTGACGGATGGCTATTCCTATACGGACAAGCTGTACGCAGCCTTGGCGACGGGCATCATCAATCCGTGGGTAGGCGCCGGTCAGAGCCAGACGGAAGCGGCCAAGCAATTGATCGAATCGACCAAGTTCCGTGGCGACTTCCAGCACGGCAAGACGACCCTGACGCAGATCGACGGTTCCGTTTCGGGCGAACTGTTCCAGCTGCCGGCCGGTGCGCTGGCCATGGCGGCCGGCTTCGACTTGCGCCGCGAAGGTTACAGTTTCGCGCAAGACGTCGACGCCACACAGATTTTGCTGTCGCCAGGCAATGCCGCACTCAAAGATGCCAGCCGTACCGTCAAGGCCGTGTATGCCGAGCTGCTGGTGCCGGTCACGAAAGACCTGGAAATGCAGCTGGCCATCCGCCGCGACGATTACAGCCTGGTGGGCGCGACGACGAATCCGAAAGTGGCCTTCCGCTATCAGCCGGCCGACTTCCTGCTGTTCCGTGGTTCGGCCAGCAAGGGTTTCCTCGCGCCAAGCTTCCAGCAGCTGTATTCCGGTTCGCTGAGCCAGGAATTGCCGAACGGCGTGGTCGACCAGGAAGGTTGCGCCAAGCATCCGGGCGTGCCCGAATATTGCGCCATCGACCGCCTCGACTACAAGACGGGCGGCAACACGAATCTGAAGCCGGAAACGTCGAAGCAGGGCAGCGTCGGCTTTGTCATCGAACCGTTCAAGGGCTATTCGGCCTCGTTCGATTACTGGGCCATCAACACCAAGGACCGCATCCTGAACCGCACGCCGCAAATCGTGCTGGCCAATTACCAGGCGCTGAACCAGTACATCCACCGCAATCCGGACGGCACCATCGAGTACGTGCAGGCGGGCTGGATCAATGCGGCAGGCAGCCGCGTGCGCGGCCTCGACGTGGGCTTGCGCGGCGAAGGCAAGATCCGGGACGCGAAATGGACGGCGACCCTGGACGGCACGTATATGGACAGCTTCAAGTTTGCGGAATATCAAGGCCAGGAATACCAGGAACTGGTCGGCAAGTTTTATACGCGCGACCTGTACTTGCGCTGGAAACATAACGCCAGTTTCGGCGTATCGCGCGGCGACTGGAGCGGCTTGCTGATCCAGAGTTTCTCGTCGGGCTACAAGGACCAGTTGCCGAATGGCGGCAAGGGGTCGCCGCCGCCGGGCTTCAAGCCGGACGTGTCCAGCTACACCACGTATAACCTGTCGGGCACGTACACGGGCTTCAAAAATACCACCATCACCGTGGGTATCCAGAACCTGTTCGACCGCGATCCTCCATTCACCGCGCACAACGTGGATGAAGTGGTGGGCGCCGGCTGGGACCCGCGCGTAGCCGACCCGCGCGGCCGCTCGCTGTCGTTCCAGCTGAAGTACAAGTTCATGTAAGGCGGTCATGCCGGCGGCGATCCCGTCGGCATGCTAACCTCGTGCGGCGGCGCCTGGCGTCGCCGTTTTTATTCCAGGAAAGGGCCGCATGTCCAGTCAGACCAATCTCAGCCGGCGCCGCTTCGGCGGCTTGCTGGCCGCCACCGTGGGGGCGGCAGGCACACCGGCGTGGGCGGCGGCCGCGCAAGGGAAGGACAAACGCATGCAACAGCACCACGCATTGATCAAGCCGGCGCGCCTGCGCGACGGCGACCTGGTCGCCATCATCGCGCCGGGTGGTTTTACGGACGAAGAGGCCATCGCCAAGGCCCAGCGCAACATCGAATCGCTGGGCTTGCGCGCCAGCCTGGGCGCGAATATCCGCGCCGTGCACGGCAACTATGCGGGCACGGTGCGGCAACGCCTCGACGATCTGCACGCGGCGTTCGCCGATCCCGAGGTCAAGGCGATCTGGGCCATCCGTGGCGGTTCCGGCTGCATTTCGCTGCTGGCGCTGCTCGACTACGCCTTGATCCAGCGCAATCCGAAAGTGCTGATCGGCTATTCCGACATCACGGCCCTGCACCTGGCCATCGCCAGCCAGACGGGCCTGGTGACTTTCCACGGTCCCGTGGCGTCATCGACGTTTTCCGACTACACGGTGACGCAGCTGCGCAATGTGTTGATGACGCCGCAAGACAGCTACACGATACCGATGGCGCTGGACAACCACCGCCGCGCGCAGACGCAGCCGAACTTCGCCATCCGCACCGTGCATGGCGGCCAGGCGACGGGACGCTTGACGGGCGGCAACCTGTGCATGGTCAGCGCGCTGGCCGGCACGCCGTATGCGGCCGATTTCCGTGAACACATCCTTTTCCTCGAAGAAATCAATGAAGTGCCGTACCGCATCGACCGCATGCTGTGCCAGCTCGACCTGTCCGTCGGTTTCAAGCACGCGGCGGCCTTGATGCTGGGCATTTTCGAGCATTGCGAGGCGGCAGAGGGCGACACGGCGCTGACCCTCGATGCTACCCTGGACCAGCATCTGCAGCCTTTGCGCGTGCCGGCCGTCAGCGGTTATTCGTTTGGCCACATCCGTCACCAGTTCACGCTACCGATGGGCATATTGGCGACCCTGGATGCGGACCGGCAAACCTTGACCTTGCTGGAGCCGGCCGTCTGCTAGCGTACGGTGCAGCGGGGCGATTGTCAGTATGCTAGTGTGATCAGGCGTGGCACGAGGCCGCGCCGCCTTCCTCACCGCACCCGACATGATCAACCGCCACGCCAGTACCTATATCCTCAGCCACCCGCTGGCCTTCGCGCTGCAGGTGCTCAAAGGTTTCCGCGCCAACCAGGGCTTGCTGCTGGCGGGCGCCGTCGCGTATTACTCGCTGCTGTCCATCGTGCCCCTGCTGATGCTGGTGGTGGTGGCCCTGTCGCACGTGATCGCGCAGGATGAATTGCTGCAAACAATCGGCCATTACCTGGAATGGCTGGTGCCGGGACAATCGAAGGCCATCGTGGGCGAGATCGCGCATTTTCTCGACAACCGGGGCGTGATCGGCTGGCTGCTGCTGCTGACCATGCTGTTTTTCAGCTCCCTGGCGTTTACCGTGCTGGAAAACGCCATGAGCGTGATCTTTGTCCACCGCGTCGCCATCCGCCGCCGCCATTTCCTCATTTCCGCCGTGCTGCCGTATTGCTACATCTTGTGCCTGGGCGTGGGTATCTTGCTCATCACGCTGGTGGCGGGCAGCCTGCAGGTGATGGGCGAGGAAAGCGTGCGCTTCCTGCGCCACGACTGGGGCCTGGAGGGCGTGTCCGGCGTGCTGCTGTATCTGCTGGGGCTGGCGGGCGAAATCCTCGTGCTCAGCTCGATCTACCTGGTCATGCCGGTGGGAAGATTGTCGATCACGCATGCGCTGATCGGCGGCGTGACGGCGGCCCTGCTGTGGGAAATCGCCCGCCACGTGCTGGTCTGGTATTTTTCCACCTTGTCGCAGGTCAATGTCGTGTATGGCTCGATGACGACGGCCATCGTCGTCATGTTCAGCCTGGAAATCGGCGCCACTCTGCTGCTGCTGGGCGCGCAAGTGATTTCCGAATACGAAAGAGTGGCCCGCGGCGGCGAAGAAGACAAGCCGCTGGCGCTAAGGACTTGATTTAAGGTATGGCTTCAATTCGTTGTTGCACCGCACAAAAAGCTGTGCTATACTCCGTTCAGTGATTGAGATTTGGCAGCAAATTATCTCACCATCCAGTTTCAGCGCGGCGACCGACAGGTGTAATGTCGATGGCGTGACAGTGCGAAGAAATGGATTTTGTAATTCCGGATACGATGGTCGATTTTACACTTGGAGTCACCATGCAGATAGCATGGGAGTCCGAAAATCAGGAGGCACTTTGCAGATAGCACTGGCGTCCATGACACGATTAAAGCATTGGTAATACATTGGAACGAAGCCCGCGCTAGCGGGCTTTTTTTTCGTCTGGTGGGCGCGTTTATAAACCTACTGCGCAGCCCGCTCTCGAATCGGCGTTACTCGCCGTACCGAAGTACGGCTGCGTTACTCAATCCGATATCGGGCTTGCTCGCTACGGTTTCTAAAAGCGCCGAGACTGTTACTTCCAAATACTTTTACAAGGCCCTGGCGATCAGGATTTTCTGGATATCGCTGGTCCCCTCGTAAATCTGGCACACGCGCACGTCGCGGTAGATGCGCTCGACGGGGAAATCGGACACATAACCATAGCCGCCGTGCACCTGGATGGCGTCCGAACACACTTTTTCCGCCATTTCCGACGCAAACAGCTTGGCCATGGCCGCTTCTTTTAAACACGGCAAGCCCGCATCCTTCATGGCCGCCGCGTGGCGTATCAGCTGGCGCGCCGCTTCGATCTGCGTGGCCATGTCGGCCAGGCGGAATTGCACGGCCTGGTGTTCATAGATGGGCTTGCCGAAACTTTCCCGTTCGCGCGCGTAGCTCAGCGCTGCCTCATACGCGGCGCGCGCCATGCCCACGGCTTGCGAAGCGATGCCGATGCGTCCGCCTTCCAGGCCGGACAGGGCGATCTTGTAGCCTTGTCCCTCTTCGCCGATCAGATTTTCCGCCGGGATGCGGCAATTCTCGAACAGGATCTGCGCCGTGTCCGACGAATGCTGGCCCATCTTCTGTTCCAGTCCCGCCACGATGTAGCCTGGCGTGTTCGTCGGCACCCAGAAGGCGCTGATGCCGCGCTTGCCGGCCGCCTTGTCGGTGACGGCCATGACGATGGCCACGTCCGCATACTTGCCGCTGGTAATGAACTGCTTGGTGCCGTTGATCACGTACGCATTGCCGTCGCGGGTGGCCGTCGTGCGCAGGGCCGAGGCGTCGCTGCCCGTGTGCGGTTCCGTCAGGCAAAATGCACCGAGCATCGTGCCTTGCGCCAGCGGACGCAACCATTGTTGCTTTTGCGCATCGTTGGCGTACATCATGGCGATGCTGCACACGGGGCAATTATTTACGGAAATGATGGTCGAGGTGCCGCCATCGCCGGCGGCGATTTCTTCCAGCACCAGGGCCAAGGACACGTAGTCGAGGCCGGCGCCACCGAGCGCTTCCGGCACGGCCACGCCAAAGGCGCCCAGCGCGGCCAGTTCCTGTAGTTCTTCTTTCGGGAAATGATGTTCCTTGTCCCAGCGGGCCGCATTGGGCGCCAGGCGCTCGCGCGAAAAACTGCGCAGCGCTTCCTGGATCATCGATTGTTCTTCATTGAGTATCATGGGACGTCGTCTCGTTTGTTTTTATGGTGGATTCAGTGAATTACCAGGCGATGGGCTTGCCGTCGTAGTTGCGGAACACGGCCTTGTCCGTGGCGGGCAGGCTGGCCAGCGTGGCGCGGATGCCGGCTGCGCTTTCCTCCGGGGAAATATCGGCGCCGGCGCCGCCCATGTCCGTGCGTACCCAGCCCGGGTGGAAAGCGACGCAGCTGACGCCTTGCGGGCCATGCACGAGGCTGGTATCGATCAGCACGGAATTCAAGGCGGCCTTGCTGGCGCGGTACAGCGAGCCGCTGGGGTTACCCCGCTCGCTCAGGGAGCCCATGTGCGAAGACAGCACGGCCAGTTTGCCCTTGGCATTGGCCACCAGCGGCGCCAGGATCGGCAGCAGGCGCATGGCCGCCAGCACGTTCGTGTGCATGACGAGATCGAAATCGGCTTGCGCAGGGAAACCGTCATGGCGGGGGCCGTACACGCCCGCGTTGAGGATGGCCACGTCGAGCTTTTCATCGTCGAGCTTCCAGCCCAGGCCGGCACAGCCTTCCACGTCCGTCACGTCGAGCTGGTGCGCTTCCGCACCCAGTTGCTTGAGGGCCTCGCAGGCGTCCGGCGTGCGCGCCGTGGCGATCACTCGCCAGCCGTCGTGGCGGTACTGACGGACGATTTCGTGGCCGATGCCGCGCGAGGCTCCGATGATCAATGCGGTTGGCATATGTTTTCTCCCTGAAAATAAAATGAAAGGCGCGCACCGTGAACCGCGGTGCGCGCCCGTGCTCGGGAAGAGCTTATACCAGTTCGATCGCCATCGCCGTCGCTTCGCCGCCGCCGATGCACAGGGCCGCCACGCCGCGCTTGCCGCCGGTTTTCTTCAAGGCGCCCAGCAGGGTGACGATGATGCGCGCGCCCGAGGCGCCGATCGGGTGGCCCAGCGCGCAGGCGCCGCCGTGGATGTTGATCTTGCTGTGCGGAATGTCGAGGTCGTGCATGGCGGCCATCGGCACGGCGGCGAACGCTTCATTGATCTCGAACAAGTCGACATTGCTGCTGCTCCAGCCCGTCTTGGCGTAGAGTTTCTTCACGGCGCCGATGGGGGCCGTGGTGAACTCGTTCGGCGCTTGCGCATGCGTGGCGTGGCCGTGGATTTTCGCGATGACGGTGCAGCCCAGCTTTTTCGCCGTCGATTCGCGCATCAGCACCAGGGCTGCCGCGCCATCGTTGATCGACGAAGACGAGGCGGCCGTGATGGTGCCATCCTTCTTGAACGCTGCCTTCAGGGTCGGGATTTTTTCCAGGCGGGCTTTTTGCGGGCCCTCATCGATGCTGACGATGGTGTCGCCGCCGCGGCCGGAAACGGTGACGGGTACGATTTCCCATGCGAAACTGCCATCCTTGGTGGCCGCTTGCGCGCGCTTCACGGATTCGATGGCAAACGCATCCTGCGCTTCGCGCGTGAACTGGTACTGGCTGGCGCACTCTTCGGCGAACGTGCCCATCGAGCGGGCATTGCCCTTTTCGTCGCGGCTGTAGGCGTCTTCCAGGCCATCCATCATCATGTGGTCATAGATCATGCCGTGGCCGATGCGGTAGCCGCCGCGCGCCTTCGGTACCAGGTAGGGGGCGTTGGTCATCGATTCCATGCCGCCCGCCACCACCACGTCGGCGCTGCCGGCGAGCAAGGTGTCATGCGCGAACATGGTCGTCTGCATGGCCGAGCCGCACATTTTCGACAGGGTCACGGCGCCCGTGGAATCGGGCAAGCCTGCCTTGCGCAAGGCCTGGCGCGCGGGCGCCTGGCCCTGGCCAGCCATCAGGCAATTGCCGAAAAACACGTGCTCGACGGCGTCCGGTGCCACGCCGGCCCGTTCGACGGCGGCGCGGATGGCCACGGCGCCCAGGTCGCTGGCGGTGACGTTGGCAAAATCGCCCTGGAAGGCGCCCATGGGGGTGCGCGCGGCACCGACGATTACGATTGGATCATTCATGTTGGATCTCCGGTTAAGGGTGGGGAGGGTGACTGCATACAAAAACGCAGGTGCTGCGGATACGGGAAGACGTCCTCGATATGGCCGTCTTCGATGCGCTGCTTGCGCGCCTGCCAGTATTGCGCCGTCAGCAGGTCGGCATGGTGCTGCATGAAATATTTACGGATGCGGGGATTACCCAGCAGGAAGGTGCCGAATTGTTCGGGAAACACATCGTGCTTGCCGATGGGATACCACGGTTCGGCCGACATTTCTTCCTCCTCCGTGCGGGCTTGCGGGATGGCGCGAAACTGGCAATCGGTGATGTACTCGATTTCATCGTAATCGTAAAAAACGACACGCTGATGACGTGTCACGCCAAAGTTTTTATACAGCATGTCGCCAGGAAAAATATTCGCCGCCACCAGCTCCTTGATGGCGTTGCCGTATTCGACGATGGCGTGTTCCACCAGGTCGTCGCGGCCTTCCTTCTCGGCATTGCTCAGCCACATGTTCAGCGGGACCATGCGCCGCTCGATGTACAGGTGGCGGATGATGATCTGCCCGTGGTCTTCCTCGATCAGCGAGGGGGCGAACTGTTTCAGTTCGGCCAGCAGTTCCGCGGCAAAGCGGGCGCGGGGAAAGGCCACGTTGGAATACTCGAGCGTGTCGGCCATGCGGCCCACGCGGTCGTGGTGTTTCACCAGCAAATACTTTTGCTGGACTTGCGCGCGCGTGGTTTCCTTGCGAGGAGGAAAGAAATCCTTGATCACCTTGAAGACATACGGAAACGACGGCAGGGCAAACACCAGCATGACCAGGCCGCGAATGCCAGGCGCGCTTTCAAAATGATCCGACGAATGTTTTAAATGCTGCAGGTAGTCGCGGTAAAACAAGGTCTTGCCCTGTTTTTGCAAGCCCAGTATCGTATAAATTTCACTGCGCGGTTTGCGCGGGAGCAAACTTCGGAGAAATTGCACATAGGCGGACGGCACTTCCATATCCACCAGGAAGTAGGCGCGCGTAAATGAAAACAGCACGGCGATCTGCTGCTGCTCGAACAGCACCGTGTCGAGCACCAGCTTGCCGTGCCGGTTGTGCAGGATGGGCACGACGAACGGGTATTCGCGGTTGCCGTTGATGGCCTTGCCGACCAGGTAGGCGCCCTTGTTGCGGTAGAACAAACTGGTCAGGACCTGGAGCTGGTGGTTCGGTTCCAGCCGGTCGCTGCCGAACAGCTGCTGCAGGCGCGCTTCCACCTGGGCCACGTCACGCTCCAGGTTGGCAAATGCACAGTCCAGCTGGAAATTGCTCACCATGCGCGTCAGTGTGTCGCGCAAGCCGTCCTGGCCCGGGTAATACACGCGGTAGGTGGGTGCCGGGTCTTGTGTTTCGATGTACTCCGTGGAAACGACGGGGCGCACGAAAATATAGTCGTTATTGAAATACGTGCGGTGCAGGATGTTACAGCAGACGGAATTGAAGAAGGTTTCCGCCAGTTCCGGCTGCTTGTGTTCCGTCAGCATGCCGATGTAGTGCAGCTTGAGTTCGCGCCATACTTCGTCGCTCAACTCCGACTCTTCGTACTCATCTTCGAGCATCTGCACGCATTCCTGCACGCGCTTGTCATAGAAGTCGATGCGTTCGCGGGCCGCCGTCTGTGCCGCGCTCCAGGCGCCTTGTTCGAAATACCGCTTGGCGTGCTGGCTCGTTTCACGGAACAGACGGTAATGCTTGTCGAAGCCGTCGCGGATGGTGCGCGCGATATCGAATGCAATCTGGGAAGAGAGCAATTTGGGGAAGGCAATGTGCGTCATATCTGTGCTCGCATGAATGGCTCATCACCCAGTCGATACCCGCGCGCCCGTGCTTACTTGGTTTCCGCAAACAGTTCGCGGCCTATCAGCATGCGGCGGATTTCGCTGGTCCCGGCGCCGATTTCGTACAGCTTGGCATCGCGCCACAGGCGGCCGGCCGGATACTCGTTGATGTAGCCGTTGCCGCCCAGGGCCTGGATCGCTTCGCCCGCCATCCAGGTCGCCTTTTCTGCACTATACAGAATGGCGCCGGCCGCATCCTTGCGCAGCTGGCGCACGGCTTCCGGCGTGGTGGCACGGTCGCAAGCCTGGCCCACGGCGTAGACATAGGCCTTGCACGCCATCATGGTCGAATACATATCGGCCAGCTTGCCCTGCATCAACTGGAATTCGCCGATGGGCTGGCCGAATTGCTTGCGGTCATGTACGTAGGGCACGACCAGGTCCATGCAGGCCTGCATGATGCCCAGCGGGCCGCCGGACAGCACGGTGCGCTCGAAATCGAGGCCCGACATCAGCACGTTGACGCCCTTGCCCAGGCCGCCGAGCACGTTTTCGGCCGGTACTTCGCAATCCTGGAACACCAGTTCACCCGTGTGCGAACCGCGCATGCCCAGCTTGTCGAGCTTTTGCGCGATGGAAAAGCCCTTGAAATTCTTTTCGATCAGGAACGCCGTCATGCCGCGCGGACCCGCTTCCAGGTCGTTCTTCGCGTACACCACCAGCACGTCCGCGTCGGGACCGTTGGTGATCCACATCTTGGTGCCGTTCAAGACCCAGCGGTCGCCCTTGAAGTCGGCGCGCAGCTTCATGCTGACGACGTCCGAGCCCGCGTTCGGTTCCGACATGGCCAGGGCGCCGATGTGTTCGCCCGTGATCAGTTTCGGCAGGTATTTCGCCTTTTGCTCGGCCGTGCCGTTGCGCTTGATCTGGTTGACGCACAGGTTAGAGTGGGCGCCGTAGGACAGGCCGACGGAGGCCGAGGCGCGCGAGATCTCTTCCATGGCGACGATGTGCGCCAGGTAGCCCATGCCAGCGCCGCCGTATTCTTCGCTGACGGTGATGCCGAGCAAGCCCATGTCGCCCATCTTGCGCCACAGGTCCATGGGGAACTGGTCGGTGCGGTCGATCTCGGCCGCGCGCGGCGCGATTTCCGCGGCGGCAAATTGTTGGATCGCTTCGCGCAGGGAGGCGATGTCGTCGCCGTGGTCAAAGGTCAAGCCTGGGAGATGGAGCATGTCGTCCTCGTCGTCGTTATAAGTGTGGCGGTCATGGGTGCCGGGTCAGTGAAGCTATGATACTCAGTTGTGACGTTTACGTAAACGTAAAGTGGCGCGCGCGGCAGGTGTCCGCCGCTTGCCTTGCTAGCTTGTTTGCGCCTTATCAATATTCAAGTCCGCCAGCATGCGCGCGCACGCGTCTTCATGCGCGCTGATTTCCGCCAGCGCCATTTCGATATCGATGCGCTGCTGCTCCAGGGTCTGGCGGTGCTGCGCCAGCACGCCCAGGAAGCGGTCCATCTGCGCGCGCGTGTCCTTCGGCGACTCGTACATGTCGACCAGGCTCTTGATCTCCGACAAGGCCAGGCCCAGGCGCTTGCCGCGCAGGGTCAGCTTCAGGCGGGTGCGGTCGCGCGGCGTGTAGACGCGGCTGCGGCCGCCTGCGCCTTCGCGTTTGGGGCTGAGCAAACCCTGGTCTTCATAGAAACGGATGGCGCGCGCCGTGATGTCGAATTCCCGCGCCAGTTCGGTAATGGTATAGGTCGTCAAGGGTGCGGGCGGTGTCGGTTGCATGGGTGGTCGGTCGTCAGATGGGGTGCGGCTTGGCAGGTGGTGGCAAAGTGCCGTTTACGTCAACGTCAATACTATTGTAGCGTGCCCTGCCCGTGCTGCAACAAAGAAAAAAGGCGGCGTGGGCAGGAGAGTTTGGCGAATAAGGCAACGATTACTGAAAATAAATTGATTCTTCTTGCGCAAACGCGCTTAAGATCGAGAGTTGGTGGCCAAGATGACACCAAAAAGAGCTTTCCTGGCATAACGGCGACATTCTTTTCGCTGCGATGGCAGTAAAATTTTTGGGCGCAGATTCTTTCCAATAAGCACGATCAAAAAACAACGTTTTCACTATGAGCACGTTGTATAGGTTGTTTCTATATTGAAAACAAAATGGCCCTTCTGAAAACTTTGTCTACGAGAAATTGTATGACATGGGCATTGCGCGTATCGGTGGAGGAGGGCATTATCCGATACCGTACGTTGTAATGCCAAACCGAGGCTTTGAATCGTGCTGCAGTGCGAAAATCAAGGCTAGCCGCGAATTTGACCCGAAGCCACACAGAATCACAAGAGAAAATTCGGCCCACTTTTTCACCTGAAAAGCCCGGCCGGAGTGTTAATTGTTAATTGATACTCTTTTCAAATGTAACAATCTGTATGGTCATTCAAGAAACTGACTTTCATGTTACAACATGAAATAGTACACCTATGAATTCTTCTAACGAACGCGAAAGCTTCAGCCAGCGACTTCAGTTGGCTCTCAAAAACGCCCATTACTCTCCAGACAGCCCGACCAGACTGGCCCGGGAATTCAACATCCGTTTCGACGGACGCCCGATTACTGTGCATGCAGCTAGGAAATGGTTAGTAGGTGAAGCAATTCCCACGCAAGAAAAATTGCGCATGATTGCCCAATGGTTGGGCGTTCCCGCGGAATGGTTGCGTTTTGGCGGTCCGGAAAGCGCCACGCCGAATGGTGAAGCGGGCAGCGCTTTATCGCGTTTTGAGTCCGCCGATGTGAAATTAATTGCCGATTTGCAAAGATTAGATGAACATCATCGTCAAATCGCGCGAGAATTTATTCGCATGCTGGTGAGAGTCAACTACCAAAAGTAAGCATCCAGGCCCTCCCCGGCCGGCGCCGTCCGCCTTACGCTGGCGGCGCTCCCCCTGTCCTTTTATTTGCGCAAGGTCATACTGGAGACATGATTTTGCCGCACAATAAGACCTCGCATGTTGCGCTGCAGCGGAATTATTTGACAATAATCCCGTACGCAGCGGCGCAGCGGCCAATACCAGCGCATAATCACATCAGAAGCAGCCAGTTCATCCACTACGGAGCCGAGCATTTGAGCCGTCTTATGAAAAGTAACTACAGCAATACCGCGCAGCTGAAGGACTTGATGACCGTGCCCCCCATGACTGCCGCGCAACATGCGGAAGTGATGCGCAAACGGATCGCCCACCGCAGGATGGTTGAAGAAGCCAGGGATTTGAAGCAGGCCAGTGCTCATCAGTTCGACAAGAGGTGAGGGATGCCTGACCAAAGCTGCTGCGCGTCGGCATAGGTAGTCTGCGATGCTCACCGTGCTGGAGTACGGTTGCGCTTCTCGACCACCTCTTCCTTCCGCTCGCTACGCTTTTGTCGGGCATCGTGACGCTAACTACAAGATAGGGGTGTCGCCAGACGTTGTGGATTTCAAGCCATTCCAGCGCGGTGCCAGGGCGTGCTCGATGCCGAGCAGGTCGATGACCCTCGCCACCGTATGGTCGACCATCTCCGCGATGCTCTGCGGGTGGTGATAAAAGCTCGGTAAGGGCGGGAAGATGATGCCGCCCATTTCGGTCACGGCCGTCATATTGCGCAGGTGCGCCAGGTTGAACGGCGTTTCGCGCACCATCAGGATCAGGCGCCGGCGCTCCTTGAGCACCACATCGGCGGCCCGCGTGATCAGATTATCCGACAAGCCATGCGCCACGGCCGCCAAGGTCTTCATCGAACACGGTGCGACGACCATGCCATCCGATTGAAACGAGCCGCTGGCGATCGAGGCGCCGATGTCGCGCAGCTTGTGCACGACGTGCGCCTGCGCTTCGATGTCCTTGCGTCCCACGCCCGTTTCCTGGTGCAGGGTCAAAACAGCGGCATCCGACAAGACCAGATGCGTCTCGACGCCGGGGATGGCGCCGAGCAATTGCAGCAGCCGCAAGCCATACACGGCGCCCGTGGCGCCCGTGATGGCCACGACGATACGGCGCGGCCGCTGCGTTTGGCTATCAGGCATCCAGCAGGGACTTCAGTTCGCCCGATTCAAACATTTCATTCATGATATCGGAACCACCGATGAACTCGCCTTTCACATACAGCTGCGGAATGGTCGGCCAGTTCGAGTAATCCTTGATGCCCTGGCGAACTTCCGGGTCGTCCAGCACGTTGACGGTGGCGATGTTTTCCACGCCGCACGCTTTCAGGATCTGGATGGCGCGGCCGGAAAAGCCGCACTGCGGGAACTGGGCCGTGCCCTTCATGAACAGCACGACTGGCGTGTTCGTCACGGTTTCTTTGATCCAGGTTTGTACGTCGCTCATAGCTGCCTCTGATGGGTAAATAAATAGATGCCGTCATTTTATAAGAAAACGACGGCACGGGTATGCGCTCAAGTCATAAATCGGGCAAGTCAGCCACGTTGAAGCTTATAGGGTCTTGCCCAGGCAGGCCGATTGTGCCGCGCCCACGTATTTGCCCCAGGCAAGGACCGGCACATAGCCGTGTTTGGCATAAAACGCCACCGCGCGGCCATTCGCCACGCGGGTGGACAGGTGCAGGGCCTGGTAGCCATGCCGGCGCGCCTGCGCCTCCACGTGAGCCAGCAGGGCCGCGCCCACGCCTGTGCTGTCGGGGCGCGCATACATGCGCTTGAGTTCGCCTATGGCACTGTCCGGCCCGCCCAGCGGGCGCAGGGCGGCGCAACCGAGCAGTTCTCCGGCGCCGTCGCGGGCCAGGTAAAAGCCGCCGCGCGGCGTTGCCGCTTCGATATCGAAGGAAGAGCGGCCGCTGTCGCCATTGATGCGCAGCAATGCTGCCGATAACGCATCGAGCAGCAACTGCGCATCCGGGCTGGCGGCGTCCACCGCCAGGATGACGAGGTCATGCCCGGCGGCCACGAGCTTAACCGCGCAGCTTGGCGAACGCGGCGGCCATGCTGCCGGCCGGCTCCGGTGCGTTGCGCGACTGCGACTGGTGCTGCGCCATGCTGCGGCGGTCGTTGCGGTCGCCACGCTGCTCGGGCTTGCTGCCCGCCTGCGGCGCGCTGTCCGTCAAACGCATGGTCAGCGCGATGCGCTTGCGCTTCTCGTCGACTTCCAGCACTTTCACGCGCACGACCTGGCCCGCCTTGACCACCGTGTGCGGGTCTTTCACAAACGTGTTCGACAGGGCCGAGATGTGCACGAGGCCATCCTGATGCACGCCGATATCGACGAAGGCGCCAAAGGCGGCCACGTTGGTGACCACGCCTTCGAGAATCATGTCCGGGCGCAGGTCGCGGATTTCTTCCACGCCTTCCTTGAAGGTGGCGGTGGTAAATTCCGGACGCGGGTCGCGGCCCGGCTTTTCCAGTTCCTTCAGAATATCGCTAATGGTCGGCACGCCGAACGTTTCATCCGCGTACTTTGCCGGGCTGAGGGTTTTCAGCAGGGCCGTTTCGCCGATGACGGCCTTGATATCCTTCTTGATGTCGGCCAGGATCTTTTCCACCAGCGGGTACGATTCTGGGTGGACGGCGGAGGCGTCCAGCGGATTCTCGCCGCCCATCACGCGCAGGAAGCCGGCCGCCTGCTCGTAGGTCTTGTCGCCCAGACGCGGCACCGCCTTCAAGGCCGCGCGCGAGGTGAACGCGCCCTTCATGTCGCGGTAGGTGACGATGCTTTGCGCCACGCTGGCCGACAGGCCGGAGACGCGCGCCAGCAGGGGAGCGGACGCCGTGTTGACGTCCACGCCCACGGCGTTCACGCAATCTTCCACCACGGCATCGAGCGAGCGGGCCAGCTGGCTTTGGCTCACGTCGTGCTGGTACTGGCCCACGCCGATCGATTTCGGGTCAATCTTGACCAGCTCGGCCAGCGGGTCTTGCAGGCGGCGCGCGATCGAGACGGCGCCGCGCAACGACACATCCATGTCCGGCAATTCCTTCGAGGCGAATTCGGACGCCGAATACACCGACGCGCCCGCTTCCGAGACGACGATCTTCGTCATCTTCGCTTCCGGGTGCTGCTTGATCAAATCCTGCGCCAGTTTATCGGTCTCGCGCGAGGCGGTGCCGTTGCCGATCGAAATCAGCGACACATTGTGCTTGGCGGCAAGACGGCCCAGGGTATGCAGCGAACCGTCCCAGTCGTTCTTCGGCTGGTGCGGGTAGATCACGGCCGTGTCGACGACTTTACCGGTGGCATCGACCACGGCCACCTTGACGCCCGTGCGCAGGCCGGGATCGAGGCCCATGGTGGCGCGCTGGCCGGCCGGCGCGGCCAGCAGCAGCGCTTTCAGATTGGTGGCGAAGACGTTGATCGCGTCGAGTTCCGAGCGTTCGCGCAGCGCGCCCATCAGTTCCGTTTCCAGGTGCATGAAGCTTTTCACGCGCCAGGTCCAGCGCGCCGTGTCCGCCAGCCACTTGTCGGCCGGGCGGCCTTGCTGCTTGATGCCGAAGCGGGCGGCGATGCGGCCCTCGCACGGGTTGTGCGGCGCATCCCATTTCGGTTTTTCCGCTTCCGTGTCCAGGCGCAGGGTGACGTCGAGGATGCCCTCGCGGCGGCCGCGCAGCAGGGCCAGCGCGCGGTGCGATGGCACTGTCGAAATGGTTTCCGAGTAATCGAAATAATCGGCGAATTTCTCGCCTTCGTCCTGCTTGCCTTCCACCACTTTCGATTCGACGATGCCATGTTCCTGCACGTATTCGCGCAAGGTTTGCAGCAGGGTCGCGTCTTCGGCGAAGCGCTCCATCAGGATCTGGCGCGCGCCGTCGAGGGCCGCCTTGGTGTCGGCCACGCCCGGGTTGTTGCCGTCGGCACTCGTAAACGCCTCGCGCAGGAACTTGCCCGCTTCCATTTCCGGCGTCAGTTCCGGGTTTTCCAGCAAGCCGTCGGCCAGCGGCATCAGGCCCGCTTCGATGGCGATCTGCGCCTTCGTGCGGCGCTTCTGTTTGTATGGCAAATACAGGTCTTCCAGGCGCGTCTTGTCTTCCGCGTGCATGACGGCGTCGAGCAGCTCGGGCGTCATCTTGTTCTGTTCCGTGATCGACGCCACGATGGCGGCGCGCCGCTCTTCCAGCTCGCGCAGGTAGCGCAGGCGCTCTTCGAGCAGGCGCAGCTGGATATCGTCGAGGCCGCCGGTCGCTTCCTTGCGGTAACGGGCGATGAAGGGCACGGTGGCGCCTTCGTCGAGCAGTTCGATGGCGGCGGCAACCTGCACCGGTTTGGCGGCAAGTTCAAGGGCAAGGCGTTGTTCGATAGTGGGCAGCATGGTTGTTTCCAGAGCGATCAAGCCTGGAATGATACGCAATCGGCGCGATTGCGCAATCTTGACAGCGCAAATGGACTGTGCGTTGACAAGCGGCCTAGCGAGCCGGCAGCAGCGGGCTGGCGGGCGTGGGAGCTGGCGGCCTCTGCGGCGTGACGGACTTGCCGAAGGCATTGCCCATGCGGTGTTCGAGGGCGGCGCGGTTGTACAGGCCCAGCTGGTTCGACGGACGCTGCATGATCGCTTCGGCGCCGGACAGGGCGGGCGGCGGCCCGTTCATGGTGTTGCTATTCGGCAATAATTTTTCATTCAAGCAAGACATCGATGGCGCGCGCCGGCCGTTCGCTTCCACCTCCACGCAGCCCTTTGGCGGCGCGGCGGCCTTCACGACGACGGTGTGCTCGTCCGCCTGTGCGGGCAGGGCGGCGCAGATCAACAGCAACAGCGATAACAGGCGTGCCATGGCGGCTCCCGGAGCGGTGAATAAGCGGCCAGCATAGCAAGGCCATGTGTCGCGGCGATGACACGCCAGCCTGCTAACTAGGTGACCGATGTCATGCAGTTGTCATTTTATGAAGCTACCATCTTGCCATTCTGCTTGAAACATTGCAGTCAAGACACTTCATAAGCAGGCTCTCGTTGATTTCCCTGGAAAATGACACGAACTCACCGCCGCACCGCAACAGGCAACGCCCTGGCCCTGTCCGCTTGTTTGCTGATGACATTGATGACATTCATGCGGCCGGCGGCGGGCGCGGGCGGCAATGATGCGGGCGCGCCCGCCACCGTGCGCTTCGACCTGCCCGCCCAGCCGCTCGACGCGGCCCTGGTGGCGTTCGGCGAAGTGACCGGCTATTCCGTGCTCGTCAGCAGCGAACTGGCGGCGGGCAGAGTGGCGGCGCCCGTGCGCGGCGACTACACGCCGGCCGAGGCGCTGCAGCGCCTGCTGGCCGGCACGCAGCTGGGCGCGCGCTTCAGCGGCAGCAATGCGTTTACCTTGCTGGCGCTGGCCGACGCCCCGGCAGCGCCGGCGCTCGTGCCGGCCCAGGCCGCCCCAGCCGCGCCGCCGCTGCAGGGCTATGCGGCCATCCTGCAGCGTTCGCTCACGCGCGCCTTGTGCCGCTTGCATCCGGACGCCTTCGGCCGCTACCGCCTGGCCTTCCAGCTGTGGCTCGACGAGCGGGGCAAGGTGCGCGCCGTGCACGTGCTGGAAGCGAGCGGCGTGGCGCAGCGCGACCGCGCCGTGCTGCAGCGCCTGCGCAGCCTGCTGATGGATGGCGCGCCGCCCGCGGGCTTGCCGCAGCCGCTGACGATCTTGCTGACGCCGCGGCCCGACCCGGATGCCGATTGCGCGCCCTATCTGCTGGCCGGAGCGCCCTGAGCATGCCGGAATTACTCAAAACCACCTTGCGCAAGCTGTTCCTGGAACGCTACGGACAGTTTCGCCGCCACCTGCAGCGCCGCCTGGGCTCGGAAGACCTGGCCAATGACGCGCTGCATGAAACGTATTTGCGCGTGGAGCGGATGAACGCGCCCGAGGCGATCAGCTACCCATCCGCGTATCTGATGCGCATCGCCATCAACATTGCGGAAGATCAACGCCGTGACAATGCGCGCCTGCTCAGCCTGCCCGACATCGACGATCTGTACGAGATGGCCGACGAGCTGGCCGACCCGGCCCGCACCTTCAGCGCGCGCGCCGAACTGGAAGAACTGGAACGGGCCTTGCAGGAGTTGCCGAAACGCCGGCGCGCCATCGTCATCGCCGCCCGCGTCGACCAGTTGCCGCACCGCGACATCGCCGAGCGCTTCGGCATTTCCGCCCGCACGGTGGAGAAGGAATTGCGCGCCGGCCTGGAACATTGCTGCGAACGCATGGGACGCGATTTCATCCAGCGCTTCGGTCCCGGCGCGGGAAAAACGTCTAAACATCATGATTGAACAAGCGGAAGACGACATGGGTGTCATCCAGAAGGAAGCGCAGGCATGGGTCGTGCGCCTGGCCTCGGGCCAGGTCAGCGAGCGCGATGCGCAAGTGTTTCGCCACTGGTGCGCGCGCAGCCGCAGGCATGCGACGGCGTTTGCCGAGGCGCGCGCCGTGTGGGGCGCCATGGCGCCGGCCGCGCGCGCCGTCAAGCGGGCACAGGCGCCTGTGAATACGGCGCGGCGCGCCTGGCTGGGCGGCGCCGTGGCGGCCTCGCTGGGCTTGCTGGCGCTGCGCCCGCCGACGGACCTGTGGCCGGCCGTCGCGGGTCTTGCCGCCGACTATGCCACGGGCACGGGCGAGCAGCGCGAAGTGGCGCTCGATGGCGGCGTGCTGGTGCAGATGAATACGCAGACGCGCCTCGACGCGGCGCCCGTGCAGGACGGCGCCGCGGCGCTGGTGCTGCTGGCGGGCGAGGCGGAATTCCAGGCCGGCCTGCGCGGCGCGGCGCGGGTGCGCGTGCAGGCGGGCGACGGCAGCGTGTCGGCCGGCAGCGCGCGCTTCAATATCCGCCTGTTCGGCCAGGAAGTGTGCGTGACGTGCCTGGCGGGCCGCCTGCGCGTGGCGCAGGCCGGCAACGATGCGGAGCTGGCGGCGGGCCAGCAGCTGCGCTACCGGCCCGAGCATTTCGGCATCGCCCGCGCGGTGGCAAAAAGCGACGTCAGCGCGTGGCGCCACCGGCTGCTGGTGTTCAAACAAAGCACCCTGGCCGAGGTGGTGGACGAGGTGAACCGCTACCGTCCCGGCAAGCTGATCCTCAATGGCGACGCCTTGAAACACACGCGCGTGCAAGCGAGCTTTTCGCTCGACCGTCTCGATGACGTGATCGCCCTGATCCAGGACGCGTATGGCGCGCGCGTGACGCGGCTGCCGGGCGGCATCGTGCTGTTCGGCTAGCGATGCACGCCGATGGCATGCCGCCAATTATGACATTTTCATGACCTTTTGCAGTCCCGGACCTTGTTCCCTGTCAATGCTGCTGGAAGCCGCGAATCAGTGCCCGCCGCCCGCCCCCGTGCGTGCCGCGCGCCGCCTCGCGATATCGGTCAGCAACGGAACATGAAAAGGGAATGTCGCCATGCAGCGAAGCAAGTCGGTCACGAAACACGCATCCTCCTCCGCCATGGCGGGCAGCCAGACGGGCCGCCCGGTGCGCTTGAAACCGCTGGCGCTGGCCATCGCCATGCTGCTGCAGGCGGGCGGCGCGCAGGCGCAGCAGCCGTTCAGCGGCGCCTGGTTCGCCGGCAAGGGCGCCAACCAGGGCGCGGCCACCGCCACGGGACGCTTGCCGAATGGCCAGCCGGCCACCTCGCTGAACAATCCCCTGCTGCAGCAGCAAAAGGCCGAAGGCAAGCTGCAGCAATCGCTGAATAACCTGTTGCTGGCCGCGCGCGGCATCGCCGCCGAGCAGGCGGTGCAGGCGGCCGCGCGCCAGGCGGCGCTGGCGGCGGGCGGCGCGCCCGATGGCCTGGTCAAGGGCGGCTTGCAGGTCGACACGAACAGCTTGACGGCCGGCTGGCTCAATGCCCAGGGCCCCGTGCAGACCCAGGCCGACGGCAAGACCGTCGTGAAGGTCGTGCAGACGGATGACAAGGCGATACTGAACTGGGAAAGTTTTAACGTCGGCAAGAACACCAGCTTGCAATTCGACCAGAAATCAAACTGGTCCGTATTGAACCGCGTCAATGATCCGCTGGCGCGCCCCAGCCAGATCCAGGGCCAGATCAAGGCCGACGGCACGGTGATGATCGTCAACCGCAACGGCATCGTGTTTACGGGCAGCAGCCAGGTCGATACGCGCAACCTGGCAGCGGCCGCCATGGGCATGAGCGACAGCCAGTTCAAGAGCGGCCTGTACGGCAAGGCGCAGGGCACGGGCGCCGTGCCGACCTTCGCGAATGACTTGCTGCTGGGCCAGAATACCTCCACGTATGGCAAGGCCGAGGCGGACGTCGTCGTCGCCGCCGGCGCGCGCATCGACACGCGCAAGCCGCAGACGGTGACGGAAGGCGGTGGCTACGTGCTGCTGGCCGGCCGCAGCGTCGACAACGCGGGTGCCATCACCACGCCGAATGGCCAGACCACCCTGGCCGCCGGCGACGCCATCGTCGTGCGCCCGGGCCAGGGCACGGACAAGAACCAGTATTCGAGCACGCGCGGCAATGAAGTCGAGATGCTGCGCGCGGCGGACAGCAAGGCGGGCAGCGTTGTCAACAACGGGCTGATCCAGGCGGCCGGCGGCGACATCACGCTGAGCGGCAACACCCTGCGCCAGGACGGCGTGCTGCTGTCGAGCACCAGCGTCAACGGACGCGGCAGCATTCACCTGGCGGCGGCGGGCGAGAATGCCGGCGTCACCCTGGCGCGCGGCAGCGTCAGCGCCATTGTCATCGACGACAACGGCGCCACGGCGCTCGACGTGCAGCGCGATACCTTGCTGAAGGACACGGGCAAGGGCACGGACACGCCGCAGGACCGGCGCGACCAGTCGCTGGTGCGCGTCGTCTCCGCTGGCAATGTCGAGTTCGAAGGCGACTCGCTGACCCTGGCCACGGGCGGCCAGGTGCTGGTCGACGCGGCCCGCCGCAGCCACGTGGCGCGTGACGCCGCCATCGACGTCTCGGGCGCCGTCGGCGTGAAGGTCGACATGAGCAGCAACAATGTGCTGATCAATGTGCAAGGCAACGAACAGCGCGACGCACCGGGCAGCCGCGACGCGAAATACCTGAACAACAGCGACGTGTGGGTCGACCGCCGCGACCTGGTGCTGGTGCCGGCCGGCACGAATGGCTACGCCACGGACCGCTGGTACACGGCCGGCGGCTTGCTGGAAGTGAGCGGCTACCTGAACACCAGCGGCCACGGCATCGGCGAGTGGGCGGCCCAGGGCGGCACCGTCGGCTTTGGCGGCGGCGAAGTGGTGACGCAGGCCGGTTCGCGCATCAACATCGCCGGCGGTTCGCTCGACGTGCAGACGGGCATGGTCAAGCAGACGTGGCTGAAGGGCGCCGATGGCGCCATGTACAAGCTGAGCACGGCCCCTGGCGACAATCTGTACACGGGCCTGTACCGCGGCTACGAAAGCACGCATGCGCGCTGGGGCGCGAACACGACGGAAACCCATGCAAATGCCCTGATCGGCCCGCGCGAGCGCCTGGAAAACGGCTATACGGTGGGCCGCGACGCGGGCCGCCTGATCGTGTCCACGGGCGCGGCCGTGCTCGAGGGCGATATCGATACGTCCGTGTTCCAGGGCGAGCGCCAGCAGCGCAAGCGCGATGACGGCATGGACAGCTACAAGCAGGCGCAGACGGCGGCGGCGCGCGCCGGCCAATTAATCGTCGGCAAATTGACGCCCGTCTTCGATCCGAAGGCGGGCCAGCTGCGCGACAGCCCGCAAGCCGTGCTGGAAAAGGTGCAAATCGGCAAGGTGGCGGGCATCGCCGATGGCCAGCTGCTGGGCGAGGCCTTGCCGGCCGCGCGCAGCAAGACCTTGCAGCTCGATGCGGACTGGCTGAACGGGCTGGAGCTGGGCGCGCTGAATCTCTACGCCTACGACAAGCTCGACGTCAATGCCGACGTGCGCGTGGCCGATGGCGGCGACATCGCCCTGCACGCCACCGACGTGGCCCTGAAGGCGAACGTGAGCGCGCGCGGCGGCAGCATCGCCGCCGGCGACATCGTTTCGCGCTACCTGGCGGGTGCGGGCGACGTATGGGCTGAAGGCAAGCTGGTGCCGGACAACCGTCCCACGGGAACGGCCGGCGTGCGCGTGGCGCCCGGCGTGCGCCTCGATGCGCGCGGCCTGTGGAGCAACCTGGAACTGGACCCGGGCGCCGTCGCCGGTTTGCCGTATATCAATGGCGGCAAGGTCGTACTGAAAAGCTCGGGCGGCATCGACCTGACGGGCGGCAGCGTCATCGACGTCTCGTCCGGCGCCGCCCTGATGAGCAATGGCAGCCTGCAGGGCGGGCGCGGCGGCGACATCACCCTGGCGGTCGACCTGCCGACGGAAAAAGCGCCGACGGGTGCCATGCTCAAGCTCGACGGCGAATTGCGCGGCCATGGCGTGAAGGGCGGCGGGCGCCTGGTGATCGATAGCGGCGCAGCCGTCAGCATCGGCGGTAAGCTGCTCGAAGGCGACGTGCTGGCGGCGGGGACCGGCGCTGCGCCAGGCCTGCGCCTGGCCGATGAATTCCTGATCGCCCAGGGCGAGAAGATCCCCTTCGATTTTGCGCTCAGCACCAGCCTGATCAAGCCGGGCCAGGTCTTGAGCAAACCCGTGACGGTGGATGTGTCGGTGCAGAAACCGCTGGTGCTGGGTGCCGACCTGCTGTTGCCGCCAGGCGCGCACGTCGTCATCGACAACAAGACGTATGTCTGGGCTGGCTCCACCGTTCCAGCTGGCAGCGTGCTGACGGTCATCAATGGCTTGAATCCCGGTTTCGTGGTGTCGGCGGAGGTCTTTCCGAACGGCTTGCCGATCCAGCCGGTGACGACGCAGTATGCGGCGGGCAGCATCGCCGCCGACGACTTGCGCGCGCCGCGCGGCCTGCTGCTGCCGGCCGGCACGGTGCTGGGGCGCGACGCGACCGTCAAGCCGCTGCTGGCGCTGGACGCCAGCCTGTTCCAGAGCGGTTTTGCCGACTATGCCGTCACGGGCCGCGATGGCGTGGTGGTCGTCAAGAATGCGCAGATCGATGTCACCATGCCCGTGCTGCGTTTCAATCCCGCCACGGGCCGTACGGTGGCGGGCGGCACCGATCCTGGCGCCGCGCTGGAAGTGTGGACGCCGCAGCTGTACCAGGAAGATGCGCGCAAGGCCAGTCTGACGCAGCGCGCTGGCGCGAATTTGTCGCTGACGGCCGGCAGCTCCTACGTGAAGGGCGCCCTGGCGGTGCAGGAGGGCGCCGCCATCCAGGTCGATCCGGGCCGCCAGATCAGCCTGACGGGCAATGACCAGATCACCATCGACGGCAAGCTCGCAGCCTGGGGCGGCAAGATCGCCGTCCTGCCAGGCACGTTTGGCACGGGCAATGAGGTGGACGTACCGAACGGCAAGGGACAAGCCACCTCGATCTGGATCGGCGACAAGGCCGTGCTCGACGTGGCCGGCCGCGCCACGGTCGCCACCGACATGCGCGGCGGGCGCTATGGTCGTGCCGACCAGGGCGGCAGCATCGAAATCGGCGCCCGCTACAAGGCTGACGCCGCCAGCATCGACGCGGCCGATGCCTTTGTCGTCGTGCGTCCGGGCGCGCTGCTCGACGCCAGCGGCGCGCACGCCACGCTGGACTTGCCGCAGCAGGGCACCGTCGACGTGGCCGGCAACGGCGGTTTGATCTCGCTCAGTTCGTATAACGGCATCTTCGCCGACGGCACCCTGCGCGCGGCGGCCGGCGGCGCCGGGGCGGCCGGCGGCACCTTGGCGCTGGCGCTGGACACGCCCAATTATGGCAAGGTCAACCGCTACAACTTGCAAGGCGACAACGTGGACAACGCGGTGCGCGTGCCGCGCGAAATGCAGCTGGCGCAGGTGCAGGGCGAGAGCGCCTTGCCCGACGACTTGCGCGCCGGCCAGCAGGATGCGGCGCTGCGCTACGGCAGCGCGCGCCTGGGCGCCGACCGCGTGCAGGCCGGCGGTTTCGACAACCTGGCCCTGCACGTGAACGGCATGCTCAGCTTTGACGGCGACGTCAGCCTGTCGCTGGGCCAGAGCCTGCGCCTGAGCGCCAGTTCGCTGGGCCTGGCGCAGCAGCCTTTGCCCGATGGCGAGGAAAAGGCGGGCAGCCTCGCCAGCCAGGTGCACCTGGCGGCGCCGTACGTGCGCCTGGGCACGGCCGTGCGTACGCAGAAGGACGATTACATCGTGCCCAATGCCGTGAAGGGCTCGAAGAACCTGGGCAAGGGACGCGGCATGCTGGGCGTGCCGCTGGTGGCCGAGGATTCCCTGCTGCGCATCGATGCGGGCATGCTCGATATCGCGGGCGAGGTCAACATGGGTACGCGCGGCACCATCGCGCAGAGCAGCGGCGCCGACCTGGTGGTCGAGCGCGACGCCTTCGAGCAGCTGACCCTCAACAGCCGCGGCGACATGCGCCTGTCGAACAGCGCCGCCCTGTATCAGCCCGGCAATGCCAGCCTGGTGGCCGCGCAGATCTACCCGGCCACGGGCGACAGCGGCATGGTCACGGTGGGGCAGCAGAGCGGCATCGACGAGTATGGCAATATCCGCGTCACGCTCGATCCCCTGCGCACGCTCAATATCGGGCGCAGCGGCGACGGCGCCATGCCGAACCAGCCGTTCTCCGTGTTCGGCACCCTGAGCCTGGTTGCGCCCACCATCAACCAGCATGGCGTGCTGCGCGCGCCGCTGGGCCAGATCAACCTGGGTGCCGAAGGCTACGAAGCCAATACGGGCCGCGTCAACCTGTTGCCTGGCAGCCTGACGTCCGTCAGCGCGAAAGGCTTGACGATGCCCTACGGCGGCACCCTCGATGGCCTCAGCTACCTGTATGACGGCAACGATGTCGTGTTCAAGGGCGTGGGCAATGGCCCCGAGATCGCCTTGACGGGCGCCGCCGTCGACGTGCAACAAGGCGCCGTGCTCGACCTGTCGGGCGGCGGCACCTTGACGGGCGCGGCCTTCCTGGCCGGACGCGGCGGCTCGACCGATGCGCGCCTCAATCCGCTGGTGCAGATGAAGCCGAACGGCGGTTTCACCCTGCCCGGCCTGAACACCAACCCCGTGTACGCCATCCTTCCCGGCGTGCAGCCGGACGTGGCGCCTTTGACGGCCGAGCAAGGCGCGGGCAAGCCCGCCGTGGGACGTCAGATCACCATAGCCGCGGGCGTGCCCGGCCTGGCGGCCGGCACCTACACCCTGCTGCCATCGAATTTCGCCCTGCTGCCTGGTGCCTTCCGCGTGGAACTGAATGGCCTGGCCGGCGCCGTCGAGGCGGGCGGCACGGTGGCCATGCGCAATGGCTCGTATGCGACGGCGGCGCAGACGGGCGTGGCCGGCACGGCAATCCGCGACGTGGTGGCGCGCCAGGCCATCCTCACGCCGGCCGACGTGCTGCGCACCTATTCCCAATACAACGAGACGGGCTATGCCGCCTTCGCCGTGGCGCAGGCCACGCGCGACGGCGTGCCGCGCGCCACGCTGGAGCGCGATGCCAAGGGCGTGCGCGTGCAGCTGATCGCCCCGTCCGTGCACAGCGTCAAGGACAACCATACGCCGTTGATGATGGATGGCAGCGCCCTGTATGCGCCGGCCGAAGGCGGCTTCGGCGGCTCCATGCTGCTGGGCACGGGCAACCATGCGTCGACCCGCTATGAAGTGCTGGCCGACGGCACGGCGCCGCTGGCCGATTTCAATGGCGTCTCCGTGCATGCGTCGCAGATCAATGCCTTCGGCGCCCAGCGCGTGGGCATCGGCGGCTTGCCGCGCGTGAACTACAGCGATTTTGGCACGGGCAGCAACCAGCGCGCCAATATTGCCGCCATCAAGGAATCGGCGGGCGGCATCGTGCTGCGCGACGGCGCCGTGCTGAAGGCGGCCGAAGTGTTTCTGGTGACGGCGAGAAAAGACGACGGCATCATTCTGGAGCAGGGTTCCGGCATCAATACGCTGGGCCGCGGCAAGGCCGCCTGGGATTCCCGCGACGGCTATGTGTACGAACCGATGGGCAGCGTGCTGGCCGTCTCGAACGGCTGGCTGGACATGCTGCCGGCTGCGCCGCCGTCGTCCGAATCGTATGGCCCCGGCATCATCGATATCGGCGCGTGTGCGAAGGCGGACGGCGCCTGCGGCGGCAGCACCGCGCTGTATTCCGAGGGCACCATCGCCGCCGTGACGGAGCGCGCATTTACCCTGCGCGACAACGTGCGCTACGGCACGCGCAACCTGGTGCTGGCGATGGGGTCGATCAATGTCGGCAGCGAGGCGTCCCTGGCCGACGCCAGCGCCCGCGGCGTCCTGCCCGACGGCCTGGCGCTGAACCAGGGCGTGCTCGACCGCCTGCTGCGCGGCGACACCAGCACGGGCGCACCGGCGCTGGAAAACCTGGGTTTGACGGCGCGCAATTCCTTCAACTTCTATGATTCGTCGCAGCTGTCGACCATCGATGCGGCCACGGGCAAGTCGTCGCTGTCGCGCCTGGTGCTCAACACGCCCGCCATCTACGGCTATGGCGGCCCGGACGCGCTGGCGCGCATCCACACGGACACCCTCGTGTGGCAGGGCGCGACGAACGCGCCCGGCGCGGTGGTCGCCGCTGGCCCCGGCACGGGCAGCGGCCGCCTGCAGGTCGACGCCAAGCGCATCGAGTTCGGCTTCACGCCGGACAGCCGTCCCGACACCATCCACAAGCTGGACCGCCTGGTGCTGGGCTTTGGCCAGGTGGCGCTGAATGCCAGCGAACAGCTGACGGCCAACAACAAGGGCAGCCTGTCCGTCTACCAGTCGCAAAGCGCGTGGGATACGGCCACGAATGGCTACCGCTACAGCGGCGGCGATTTGCTGATCAACACGCCGCTGTTGACGGGCGCGGCCGGTTCCGTCAACCGCCTCACGGCGGGCGGCGACCTCAAGGTGAGCGCGCCGGCCGGTGCCGCCGCCACCACGCCGACGAATGCGGCGCTGGCCGGCGCCCTGGGCGCCGAAGTGGCGCTCAGCGGCAACAGCGTCAGCGTGGATACGGCGGTGGTCTTGCCGAGCGGAAAATTGACCCTGTCGGCCGAGCGCGACGTATTGCTGGGCGACAAGGCCAAGCTGGACCTGGCGGGCCGCAAGATCGATTTCTATGACACCAGCAAGTACAGCTGGGGCGGCGACGTGATCCTCGACAGCCGCGAGGGCGACGTGCGCCAGGCGGCCGCTTCCGTGATCGACGTGTCGGCCGTGCACAACCGCGCCGGCAAGCTCAGCGCGACTGCCACCGGCGCCGGCGCCGGCAGCGTCGATTTGCGCGGCAGCCTGCTGGGCGGCGCCAGCGGCAGCTATGACGCGGGCGGCACTCAGGTAGCCTACGCGGCGGGCGGCGTGGACATCCGCGCTCAGCATGTCGGCGATTTCGCCGGCCTGAACCAGCGCCTGAACACGGGCAAGGTATTCGGCAGCCGCGGCTTCCAGCTCAAGCAGGGCAATCTGGCCATCGGTGACGAGCTCAAGGCGCGCGAAGTGAGCGTCTCCGTCGACGGCGGCAGCCTGACGGTGAACGGCCGCATCGACGCCAGCGGCGAACAGGTGGGCAGCATCCGCCTGGCCGGCCGCGACGGCGTCACCATCCAATCGGGCGCCGTGCTCGATGCGCATGGCACGCTGCTGCGCACGGACAGCTATGGCCAGGTGATCGAGGCGCCGAACCGCGCCGTGATCGAACTGGCATCGCCGGGCGGCCGCCTGACCCTGGAAAACGGCGCGCGTTTCGACCTGCGCAGCGGAGACAAGGGCGGCAACTACGGCAGCATCGACCTGAACGCGCGCCGCCTCGGCGGCGCCACGGGCGACGACGTCGATATCGACGCGGCCGGCGCGCTGAACATCGCCGGCGCGCGCACGATCAACGTCAATGCCTTCTGGCAATACAAGGATGCGCCGGCGGGCACGGGCAAGGATGCGGACGGCCGCAGCTACCAGGGCATCAACCAGGCTTACCTGGACGAAAAACACGCGGACAGCCAGGCCTTCATGGCCAATGCGCTGGCCAACGGCAATTTGATGAACACTAAATTGCGCGGCTTGCGCGGCGACGCCAACGCCTTCCACCTGCGTCCCGGCGTCGAGATCGTCAGCGCCACGCCGGGCGGCGACCTGCATATCGATGGCGACATCGACCTGTCCGGCCACCGCTACGACGGCGTCAATCCGCTGGCGCGCCTGAGCGGCGTGTACGGCTCGGGCGAGGCCGGTGCGCTGGTGCTGCGCGCCGGCGGCAAGCTCAGCGTCTTTGGCAGCATCACGGATGGTTTCGATACCAGCGTCCTGCCCGTCACGATCGATGACAAGGGCTGGCAGCTGGTGAAAGGCCGGCTGCCGTGGGGCGGCGAGGTCGTCGTGCCGCAGGCGGGCCTGGTGACCCTGGCCGAAAACACCTATTTCAGATCGGGCACGAGCGTCAATTTCGCCGTGCCGATGAAAGCCATGGAGTTGCGCAGCGGTACCTTGCTGGCGGCGCGCGCCACCTTGACGGCGGAGTTGAACTTGCCTGCAGGCAGCGTGCTGGGCGGCGCCGTGCGCAATGCCGACGGCAGCGTGCTGTACGCGGCCGGCACCGTCTTGCCGAAGGCGCTGACCTTATCGAGCGGCATGCAGCTCGATGCCGGCCTGCGCCTGCCTGGCGCGGCCCAGGTGGCGGCCATGGTGTGGCCGGCGAACGTGGCCCTGCCTTTCCCGGAAGGCCGGCCGTGGGACGTGGCCGATGGCACGAATGCCGTCAATGGCGTGGTGCTGGCCTCGGCGCTGGCGCTGGACAAGGGCAGCGTGCTGCCCGCCGGCACCGTGGTCAGGCTGCCGGGCGACGTCACCATGGTGTCGCTGCGCAGCGCGGATGGCAGCGGAAGCCAGGGCCGCAACCTGGCGCTGGCGCCCATGCTGGCCCAGGGTTCGCAAGCGTGGTCGCTGCGCCTGGTGGGCGGCGCCGATACGGCGGCGGCCGATACGCGCGCGCTGAAACCGCATGCGCAGGACGCGCATCTGATGCTGGCCGATGCGCATTACGGCATGGCCACTGTCCGCGAGTTGGTTCCAGGCACTGGCTTGCCCGCAAAGTATGAATGGGGCGAAGATGCCGGCCTGTTTGGCGAGATACCGGGCACGCCGATCGACCTGGCTTTCTTTCCCGACGAAGAAGCGCTGCTTGGCTTCAATGAATATGGCGCAATCGTCGTCAAGATTCAGGATGGCACGGAGCCTGAATACGTGCACGTGACTGCGCCGGCGCGCCAGCCCCTGTTCAGCGTGCTGCGCACGGGCACGGGCGACCTCGATTTGCTCGCTGCGGGCGACTTCGACATGCGTTCGCTGTATGGCGTCTACACGGCGGGCACGCAGTCGGCCTCGCCGCTGGTCGATGGCAAGGATCTGTTCAACCTGCCGCGCGGCCTGAACGCCAAGGGCCAGCTGCTCGGTGCGCTGGGCACGGACTTTACGCCGTTCGTCGATGGCGGTAGCCGGAGCCTGTACCGCGCCTGGTATCCCGAGCATGGCGGTAACCTGCTGCTGCGCGCCCAGGGCGACGTCAAGGGCGACACGCTGGGCAGCTCCACCCAGCGCCGCGAGGATGCCATCGGCTGGCTGCGCGCGCAGCAGGACAGCAGCGACATCGGCACCTGGCTGTGGCGCCAGGGCAGCGGCAGCACGGGCGCTGGGGTGCCCACGGCATGGTGGATCAATTTCGGCACCTATGTCGCGCGTCCCGAAGGCGTCGACCTGTTCTCGGGCTTGCCGGGGCTGTCGGGCTTTACGGGCATCGGCACCCTGGGCGGCGGCAATCTGCTGCTGCAGGCGGGCGGCGACGCCGGCATGCTGGCCTCGCGCGCCGATGCGGGCGGCGAGTTCGCGCCGCGCAGCCAGGGCCTGAACGTGGCCGTGGGCAGCACGGGCAGGGTGACGCCGGACGGCAAGCTGCTGCTGACGGGCGGCGGCGATCTCGATATCCGCATCGGCGGCGGGCTGAACCCAGTGGCCGAGGTGCGCAGTTTCGACAGCAATAGCGACCGGCCGAATCCGAATACGCGTTTCGAACGCCAGATCCCTGGCCTGAACAGCACGCTCACCAACCTGCGCGGTGCGCTGCGCCTGGAGGCGGGCGCCGTGGGCGGCATCGAATTGCGCTTCGACCGCGCCGATCCGACGGAATCGCGGCCGTACGAAACCTACACGGCGGGCACGGCGATCGCCAGCGGCGGGCCGATCCTGGTGCCGGGCGACAGCGGCGTGCGCATCGATGCGCGCGGCGACGTGGTGCTGGGCGGCGTGGCCGATGCGGGCCGCGTGAAGCAACTGGGCTATGGTTCGCCGTTCAGCTACAAGGGCGTGGAGCGCACCGGCGAAGGCTGGAGCTGGTTCTCGCTGTGGACGCCGGCCACGGCCATCGACCTGTTCAGCGCGGGCGGCAACCTGACGCCCACCTCGTCCTGGATCAATGCGACGCCCGGCGACAACCACGCGCCGACGGACGGGCGCTTCGTCATGCCGTCCGTGCTGCGCGCCGTGGCCGCCAGCGGCAGCTTGTACTACGGCAATGCCAGCCTGGGCAGGCTGGGTGATGGCGGCAAGGTGGACATGCCGCAAAACGGCGTGATCCTGGCGCCGTCGCCGGTGGCGCCGCAATTTGTCAGGACGGGCACGGGCCAGCTGGAAATGCTGGCCGCCGACTCCATCCATGCGGCCGGTTATCCGATCACGCCATCGGGCGCCGACCCGCGCATGCTGCCGAATCCGTTCAATCCGGGCTTCGTCGGCGCACTGGACAAGGTCTGGTTCGGCCTGCTGCCGCTGCATAACGTCAGCGCCGATGCGCTGGCGCCCGGGGCATTGAAATGGTTTGGTACGACGTCGAATGGCGCCAGCGATGCCAATCAGCAAGTGTATCCGCTGTTCAGCATGACGCCGCCGACGGTCTCCGACTATGTGCCGGCAGGCCAGTTGCCTGCGCACTTCTATGCCAACAACGGCGACATCGTCGGCCTGCGCACGGGCGGCATCGTGTACCGGGCGAAGCTGAAGGGCGAAACGGGCCCGCTGGGCCTCTGGTATGAAGGCAGCGGCGCCGTGGCCGTGCGTGCCGGGCGCGACATCGTCAATTCCGGCACGCCGCTAGGAACGGTCGAGTTCGTGCCGGACGGCGCGGCGGGATGGACCGGCCAGCCCTTTGCCAACAGTCCCGAACTGCCGGAAAAGCCGGTCGTCTTCGGCGGCTCGTCGGCGCGCGGCAATCTGTTCGTGCACCGCCATGCCGACGACGTTTCCGTCGTCAGCGCCGGGCGCGACATCCGCTACAGCACCTTCTATGTGGCGGGGCCGGGCCAGCTCAATGTGAGCGCCGGGCGCGACCTGTACATGGCCGACAAGGGCGAGCTGCGCAGCCTCGGCTCCATCGTCCATGTCGGCCAGGACAAGCGCGGCGATGGCGCCGGCATCAGCGTGGCCGCCGGCGTGGGCCGCAACGGTCCCGACTATGCGGCCTTCGCGGCGCGCTACCTGGACCCGGCCAAGCTGGCCGACCCAGGCAAGCCGCTGGCCGACCAGGCCGGCAGCGCCGTGTATGTCTACGGCGGCAAGCTGACCCTGGCCGACTGGCTGCGCGGCCAGTTCGCCTACAGCGGCGACGAGGCGGGCGCTGCCGCCTTCCTCGGCACGAAGCAGGCCGAACTGGAAAAGGCCGGCCAGCAAACGGGCGGCGTGCGGCGCGACCTGGCGCGCGAATATGCGCAGGTCAGCCAGCTGCACCTGGTGAACTGGCTGACGACGCGCTTTGGCGGCGACAGCGGCCTGGGCATCCGCTACGACCCGGCCACCGATGCGCGCAGCTTCTTTGCCGCCTTGCCGAAGGAACAGCAGCAGGTGTACCTGAGCAACGTCTATTTTGCCGAGCTGAAGGCGGCCGGACGCGAGTACAACGATGCGGACGGCGTGCGCCGCGGCAGCTACCTGCGCGGCCGTGAAGCCATCGCCACCCTCTTCCCGACGCAGGACAAGGCGGGCAAGAAGATCGAGTACCAGGGCGACTTGACGATGTTCAGCAGCGCGCTGTACACCGTCAATGATTACGAGGGCGTGTACACCAAGCGGCCGTTGGCGGGCGTGCGCTACCTGAGCCCGCAGGAGTGGAACGAGGCGGGGCGCCCGTCGGTCAACGTGCCGCACGTGATCGTCAACGATGCCGGCATCCACACGGATTTCGGCGGCGACATCGGCATCGCGGTGCCGGGCGGCCGCGCGCTGATCGGCGTCGACGGCGGCTATGCGCCGGGCGAAGGCTCGGGCGTGCTGACGCAGGGACAGGGCGACATCCAGATGTATGCGAAAGACAGCATCCTGCTGGGGCAGAGCCGCATCTTTACTACCTTCGGCGGCAACATCCTGGCCTGGTCGGCCACGGGCGACATCAACGCGGGCCGCGGCACCAAGTCCACCGTCGTCTACACGCCGCAGCGCCGCGCCTACGACAGCATCGGCCTCGTCAGCCTGTCGCCGAGCACGCCGACGACGGGCGCCGGCATCGCCACGCTGAATCCGATCCCGGAGGTGCCGCCCGGCGACATCGACCTGATCGCCCCGCTGGGCACCATCGACGCGGGCGAGGCGGGCATCCGCGTCTCGGGCAACGTCAACCTGGCCGCCTTGCAGGTGGTGAATGCGGAAAACATCCAGGTGCAGGGCAAGGCGACGGGTATCCCGACCATCGCTTCGGTGAACGTGGGAGCACTCAGCAATGCCAGCGCGGCCGCCTCGCAAGCCGTGACGGCGGCGCAGGACGTGCTGCAGCGCGAACGGGCCGCCACGCGCCAGGCGCAGCCATCGCTGTTCACGGTGAAAGTATTGGGCTTCGGCAACGAGCAGGCGGACGAGGGCGGCGCCGGCAAGCACCAGGGCGGCGAGCCGCAGGCGTCCAGCTACCAGCCGGCCGGCGTGGTGCAGGTGCTGGGCGCGGGGCCCTTGACGGCACCGCAGCTGCAGGCGCTCACGCCGAACGAGCGGCGCGGACTGCAACCGTGAGTTTTATGAACATTTGATGACATTCGGCAGTCGCCGCGCGCGGCGGCTGTCTAGGCATCAGTAGATCAGTATTGGCAACAAAAAAACGCCGGCCCAGCGCCGCAACACAGGGCAACCGTTTGATTTTAAGGTGAATGGAAGATGCGTGAGATGACAAAACAGGGCAAGGGGGCAGCACCCGCGGCACCCGCGACCGCCTTGACGATGCTGTGCCTGGCCATGCTGGCGCTGCCCGGCATGGCCCGCGCCCAGGACGCCGTCGCGGCAGCCGCCCCCGTGGCCGCGCCCGAACGGCAAGTGACGATCGAGGAATACCTGGTGCGCGGCAATACCGTGCTCGACGCCCGCGCCATCGAAGCGGCGGTCACGCCCTTCCTGGGGCCGGGCCGCACCCTGAAGGACGTGGAAGGGGCGCGCGACGCCCTCGTTGCGGCATACCAAGCCCGGGGCTACCAGTCCGTCTATGTGGACTTGCCGGAGCAGCAGGTGGAGCAGGGCGTGGTGGTGCTGCAGGTGAGCGAAACCAAGGTGGGCCGCTTGCGCGTGGTCGGCGCGCAGTACAACTCGCCGCTCGACGTGCGCCAGCAAGTGCCGGCATTGACGGAAGGCAAGGTGCCCGACTTTACGCAGGCGCAAGTGGAGCTGACGGCCCTGAACCGCGGTCCCAAGCGCCAGGTGATGCCGCTGGTCAAGCAGGGCAGCCTGCCCGGCACCATGGACGTGGACCTGAAAGTGGACGACAGCAGCCCGTGGCGCGCCAGCGTGGGCTTGAACAACGATTACAGCGCCGATACGAAGAAATTGCGTACCAGCATGTCGGTCGGCCACGACAATCTGTGGCAGATGGGGCATAGCGCCACCATCAGCTTTTTCGGCACGCCGGGCGACCTGAACCAGACCAAGGTGTGGTCCGCCTCGTACGTGGCGCCGATCGGCACGCAGGGCTGGAGCGTGGAAGCGACGGGCTACCAGTCGAACAGCAACGTGGCCAGCACGGGCGGCACCAGCGTGCTGGGCAAGGGCCATGCGCTGGGCATGAAGCTCAATTACACGGTGCCCAACAGCGGTATCTGGTGGCACAGTTTTTCCGCCGGCATCGATTTCAAGGACAACCAGGAAGCGCTCAAGCTCAATGGCGCCGGCAGCAATATTCCGCTCAAGTACGTGCCCCTGAGCGTGTCGTATAACGGCTTCGCGCAGACGGACGCGGCGACCTACGGCCTGGGCTTGTCGCTGGTGGCCGGCACGCGCGCTTCGTTCGGTTACGGCAGCGACAGCGCCGCCTACGACAACAAGCGCTACAAGGCCTCGCCCAGCTTCCTCGTGCTGAAGGGCGACGCCAACGCCACCCATACCCTGGGCAGCGGCGCGCAGCTGCATGGGCGCATCTCGGGCCAGCTGGCCGATGCGGCGCTGGTGTCGGGCGAACAGATGGCCGCCGGCGGCGCCAATTCCGTGCGCGGCTACCTGTCGGCCGAAGCGACGGGCGACTACGGCGTGTCCGGCACCGTCGAATGGCGCACGCCCCAGCTGACGTATTTCAGCCGTCTGGAAAACTGGCGTTTATTCGCCTTTGCCGATGGCGCGCGCCTGCGTCTGCGCGATCCGATGATCGAGCAGAAAGACCTGTTCGGCCTGGCCTCCGTGGGCGTGGGCAGCAGCTTTCAGTTCCTGCGCTACCTGAATGGCCGCATCGATTTTTCGTATCCGTTGCGCGATGGCCCGCGCACGCACAAACACGTGCGCCGCATCAATTTCAACCTGTCGGCCAGCTACTGACGGGCCAGCTCAACAGCACTGCACTTTTTTAGACTTTTCTTCGGAGAATCACTGTCATGCAACGTTTTCTTTTTCTGCTCACGATCCTGGGCACGCTCGTTCCCGGCCTGGCGCATGCCTGGTGGCAGCCCGACTGGGCTTACCGCAAACCCGTCACCGTCGACGCGGGCCCGAAGGCGGGCGCCGTGGGCGGCGATCCCGGCCGCATCCCCGTGCTGCTGCGCTTGCATTCGGGTAACTTCAACTTCGAAGGCGTCAGCGACAACGGCGCCGACCTGCGCTTCGTGGCGGGCGACGATAAAACCGTGTTGAACCACCAGATCGAGCAATTCAACCCGCTGCTGGGCATCGCCCTGATCTGGGTCGACGTGCCGGCCCTGACGGCCGGTACGCCGCAGCAGCTGTGGATGTACTACGGCAATCCGAAGGCGCCCGCCTCCGGCAATGGCCAGCGTACGTTTGACCCCGACTACAGCCTGGTGTACCACTTCAGCGAGCCTGGCGTGCCTTCGCGCGACAGCACCGCCTACGGCAACCATGCCCAGACGGCCGTGCCGGCGCTAGACGGTTCCGTCATCGGCGCCGGCGCCCGCCTGGGCACGACGCCGTTGATGCTGCCCGCCTCGCCATCGCTGGCGCTGGCCGCCGGCGCGCCGTTCACCTTTTCCGCCTGGGTGCGTCCGGACAGCCTGGGCGCCCAGCAAGTGCTGTATGCGCGCCGCGACGGCGCCAATGAATTGCTGATCGGCGTGGACCAGGGCGTGCCTTTCGTGCAGGTCAACGGTCAGCGCAGCAAGCCTGGCCAGCCTATCCAGGCCGCGCAATGGTCGCACCTGGCCGTCAAGGCCGATAAAGCCAACGTGGCCCTGTACGTGGGCGGCCGTCCGGCCGTCTCGCTGGCCACCGCCCTGCCAGCCTTTACGACGGCCGCTTCGGTGGGCGCCGACGTCAACACCACGGTCGGCCTGGCCAACTTCACGGGCGCCATCGACGAGCTGCGCCTGTCGCGCACGGCCCGTCCCGACGCCCTGCTGCTGGCCGATGCCGTCTCGCAAGGTTCCGAATCGCGCCTGGCCGTGTTTGGCGCCGATGAACAGCAGGCCGGCAAAAGCCATTTCGGCTTCATCATCGCCGCCATGCCGCTCGACGCCTGGATCGTCGTCGGCGTGCTGGGCCTGATGATGGTCTTGTCGTGGATCATCATGATCGGCAAGGGCCGCAGCTATGGCGCCATCTCGCGCGCCAATGCCCAGTTCATGCAATCGTTCCACGAAGCGGCCGGCGCACCGCTCGACCACCTGGCGCGCAACGGCAAGCTGAGCGCTTCCGTGAAGACGGATTCCTCGCTGTGGCGCCTGTATGACGTGGCCATCGACGAGATGCGCCGCCGCCACGACCGCGGCTACGACCTGAACGCCGTCTCGAACGCGACCATCGGCGCCATCCGCGCCGCCATGGATGGCGTGATGGTGCGCGAAAGCGAACGCATGTCGAAACGCATGATTTGGCTGTCGACCACCATCGAAGGCGCGCCGTACGTCGGCCTGTTCGGCACCGTGATCGGCATCATGCTGGTGTTCGTCGTGGCCGCCATGGCGGGCGCGGTGGACATCAACTCGGTGGCGCCGGGCATGGCCGCCGCGCTGCTGTGTACGGCCGCCGGCCTGGGCGTGGCGATTCCCGCGCTGTTCGGCTACAACTGGCTGTCCTCGCGTTCGGACGCCATCGTCGCCGATATGGCCGTCTTCGTCGATGAATTCGCCACGCGTCTGGCGGAAGAGCAGGGCGACGGACGCCAGATGCGTCCCGTGCTGCAGCAGGCGTGAGGGGCGCATAACCATGGCCACCTCCGCCAAGTTTACCCCCCGCAAGCGTAGCGGCGGCATCAACATCACGCCCTTCGTCGACGTGCTGCTGGTGGTGCTGGTGATTTTTATTCTGACCAGCAACGCCAGCATTCCCGGCATCAAGGTCGACCTGCCCAAGGCCAGTTCGGCCATGGCGCTGGAAAAGCCGAAGACCAAGGCCATCACCATCGACAACGCGGGCCAGGTCTTCCTCGACGCCTATCCCGTCACCCTGCCGGAACTGGAAGAGCGGCTGCGCACGGAAAAGGCGCTGACGCCCGACTTCCCCGTGATCGTGCGCGGCGACGCCGCCGTGCAATACGCGAAAGTGGTCGAAGTGCTGGACCTGTTGCGCCGCATCGACCTGAACCAGGTGGGCCTGGTGACCGGCAAGCCGGCATGAGGAGCGCAAGGTGAAGCGTGACGACATGATGAAGACGGCCGCCTCGGAACCGTCGGGCGCGGCGCAGTGGTGGCGCCGCTGGGGCGGCGTGGCCGGCGGCGCGCTGCTGGCCGCTGCGCTGGCCGCGCTGGTCTGGTATTTGCTGTCGGACACGGCGGCCACCAAGCGCGAAGTGGCGGCCCCGCCGATGCTGATGCTGCCACCCCCGCCACCGCCGCCGCCGGAACCGGAAAAACTGCCGGAACCGACGCCCGACAAGGTGGTGCCGGAAGTGTCCGAGCCGGAACCGACGCCGGCCGACAAGCCCATGGATGACGCGCCGGAAAGCCCGTCGCCGGACAAGGGCGACCCCGTCACCATCGACGGCGCGGCGCAGGCCGGCAGCGACGCCTTCGGTATCCAGGCCGGGCGCGGCGGCGGCATGACGGGCGGCGGCGGAGGCGGCGGCCTCGGCGCGGGATCGTACGGCCGCTATGTGGCCAACGCGCTGCAGCTGGCGTTCGCCCGCGACCCGCGCACGCGCCAGCTGGCCTTTGCCGACATCCGCGTCGACCTGTGGCTCGATACGGAAGGCCGGACGTCGAAAGTGCAGTTGGTGCAAGGTACCGGCAATGCGCAGACGGATGAGCAAGTGCTGGCCATGGTGCGCGATTTCCGCGCCGATGAACGGCCGCCGGCGTCCCTGCGTTTTCCGGCCAGGGTATCCATTAAAGGCCGGCGCCCGTAAGCGCATGAATTTAATTCCTCATTTACCGAAAGAAACAATGAATTCCTTATTTTCTTCCCCACAGCGTGCGCGCCGCCTTCCGCTGGCGCTGGCCGCCCTGGCCTTGAGCATGGCGGCAGGCGCCGTGCAAGCGCAGGCACCGGCCGACAGCACCATGGTCAAGCTGATCCGTGGCCTGATCCAGAGCGGCGCCCTGAACAAGGATGCCGGCGAAGCCTTGCTGGCGCAGGCGCAAAGCGAAGCGCTGGCCGCCGCGCAAGCCCGTCCGGCCGCCGCACCGGCCGCCTTGGCGCAGGTGCAGCCGGGCGACGTGCGCGTGCCGTATATTTCGCAAACCGTGCGCGAACAGATCCGCGACGAGATCAAGGGACAAGTGCTGGCCGAGGCCAAGGCGGGCGGCTGGGCGGCGCCGAATGAAACGCCGGCCTGGACCAAGCGCATCCGCCTGGAAGGCGACGTGCGCGCGCGCTACGAATCGCGCTACTACGACATGGCCAACAGCAATATCGAGATCGACTGGCGCTCGCTCAACAGCGGCGGCGGCTACGACGTCAATTCGAACACCAACCTGGCCCTGCCGGCGTTGCTCAACACGCGCGAAGACCGCAAGCACCTGCTGCGCGCCCGTGCCCGCCTGGGCATCCTGGCCGACATTTCCGACAGCACGCAAGCGGGCATCCGCTTGGCCAGCGGCAATGACGACAGCCCGGTATCGACCACGCAAACCCTCGGCGGCGGCCTGGGCAAGAAAAACATCTGGCTGGACCAGGCCTGGCTGTCCTACCAGCCCGCTTCCTGGCTGAAACTGACGGCGGGCCGCTTCGACAATCCATTCGTGTCGGGTGACGAACTGTTTTCCAGCGAACTCAATTTCGACGGCATCGCCGCCAAGGTGCAGCAGCCGGTGGGCGCGGCCAAGGACGTTACCGTGTTCGGCACGCTGGGCCTGATTCCGCTCGAGTATTCGTCCGACAATGCGCCTAGCCGCAGCCAGGCAAAAATGTCCAGCGAAAACAAGTGGCTGCTCGGTGCGCAGGTGGGCGCCTCGTGGAAGATCAATGGAGACCATCAATTGCGCGGTGCGCTGGCCTACTACAACTTCCGCAACATCAGCGGAGAATATTCGCAGCCGTGCGCGCTGTATGCGGGCGCCGATGGCTGCAGCACGGACTGGTCGCGTCCATCGAGCATGCAGAAGGGCAATAGCTTGATGTTGCTGCGCAATATCGCCCTGAATCCGCTGGACCCGGCGAATACGCCGCAGCCGCAATTCGTGGGCCTGGCGTCGAAATTCCGCCTGGCCAACCTGAATGCGCGCTGGGATAGCAAGGTGGCCGGCGGCACGGACTTGCGCATCGAAGGCGATTATGTGCGCAACATGGCCTACGACAAGAACGCAATGTGGGCGCGCGCCAAGGGCGGCATCATGAACAACTTCGGCGGCACGGGCGGCATCTCGCAAGCCGATTTCAAGAGCGGCGGCAATGCCTACATGCTGCAGGCGACCCTGGGCAAGGCCAGCCCGGCGGCGCGCGGCGACTGGAACGTGCTGCTTGGCTACAAGCGCATCGAACCGGACGCCCTGCCTGACGCCTACAACGATTCCACCTTCCACCTGGGCGGCACGAATGCGCGCGGCTATTACCTGGGCGGTGCGTATGCGCTCGACAAGAATACCTGGCTCAATGGCCGCTGGACGTCGAGCCGCGAAGTGTTCGGTTCGGCGCTGTCGATCGACACCCTGCAAATCGAATTGAACGCGCGTTTTTAAGGAGCCATGATGTTGATATTCAACAAAACGCGCCTGCCGGTCTTGCTGCTGATGTTGCTGGCCGGCGGCGCCGCCCAGGCGCAGGGACAGAAGGGGCAGAGCATGGAAGAGCGTTTGCGGGCCGAGTTGCGCAATGTCACGGCGCAATTGCAGCAGACGCGCGGCGAGCTGGAAATGCTCAAAGCCAAGGGCGTGCCTGCCGCCAAGGCGGCGCCCGCCGCTGCGGCGCCTGCCAGCGATGGCTTGAAGAAGGAGCTGGCGCGCAGCCAGTCGCAGCTGGCGCAGGAACGCGCGCAGCGGGAGAAACTGGCAGCCGAGCAGCAGCGCAGCGCCGCCGCTGCGCAGGAGGCCAGCGCCAGTCTGGCGCAGTACCGCCAGGCCGGCGAACAGCTGGCCGCCACGGGCAAGCAGCTGGCAGCGGAGCGTGCGCGCCTCGATGGCGAGGTGGCGGCGCAGCGCGGCGCGCTGGCGCGCTGCGAAAGCAAGAATGCCCAGCTGTATGCGGCCGGGCAGGACATCCTGCAAGCGTATGAAGGCCTCGATGTGCTGGACGTCATGAAAGCGCGCCAGCCGTTCGCCGCGCAAAGCCGGGTAAAACTCGAGCAAATCGCCCAGCAGTACGGCGACGAGCTGTACCAGGGCCGCTTTGATGCGCGTCAAACAAGTGACACGCCGGCCGCTCCCGCGCCGGCACCCCAATAATTTTATTTTTGAAATGAATGGAATGACGATGGAACACATCAACACCTTGCTGACCACCCTGAATGCGGAACAAACGGCCGACGCCATCAAGGCGGCCGGCTGCGCCGTGACCAGCATCGAACACGACGGCGTCGTGCGCCTGCACAGCGCCAGCCATGGCATCGGCTTTCAGGTGCTGTGGGGGAATGAAGCGTCGCCTGGCCAGTACGCGGACCTGACCTTGAGCTGCCCGCTGCGCGTGCAGGGCGGCGACCTGCCGGCCGGCTTGCTGGCCGAATGGCACCGCAGCAAGCGTTTTGCCCGCGTGGCCCAGCATGGCGATTTCGTCGTGCTGGAGATGGATGTGCTGGTTGCCGGCGGCGTCAGCAAGGAGTACCTGGATATCAATCTGCAACTGTGGACGCAGATGATGGGCCAATTCTTCTTGTTTTTGCGCAACTTTACGCCGGCCGATACGAGCACGGCACCGGTAGTCGAGGCCGCCAGCGGACCCCAAGTGTCGTATTAAATACTTATTTTTTAGGCATCGCGCATTAAAACTGCTCAAAGAGCGTGTGTGAATCAAGCCAGCAACGCCTGTATGGCGGATAATATTGCCTGTTGCCGATTTGGATACGACCTTTACACAAAAATGCGCCCCATGGATTTTACCCGCGACGAAACCAGTGAAACCCCAGTTGCCCCGGCCAGCGCGCCGGGAGCGCCTTTGCCGTATGCCGTCGCCACCTGGCTGCAGCGGGTGGAGGCTGCCGCCCATCCGAAGGCTGTGCTGACGATTGCCGAGCCCGATCCCAAACTCAACCAGCATCGCCTGATCTACGTGCTGGCGCCCACCAGCGGCGGCCGCCACGTGGCCCTGTGCCTGTACAAGGCGCGGCTGCGGCCGAACGGCGACGTGGCGGCGGCGTCTCCCATCAGCGAAATCTTTTCCCTGCTGTCGGCGCCGCCCACGTTCTTGACGCCGGCCGATGAAGACCTCGTGCGGTTCTTCGTGGCCATGCGCAGCGGACAGAATTCGCAGACGGGCAGCGCCACGGAGCCGAAGGGCAAGGTGGGCGCGGCCCTGCTGAAAATGCTGGCCGAGCAGGATAAGCTGCTGTGGGCCAATTCCTGGGCCGACGTGGGCAATGGTCTCGTGTACCCGTTGAAGGAAGGTCCCGTGCGCCCCGCGCGCCTGTTCTGGCGCGACGAGGGCAAGACCATGCGCCTGGGCTGGCAGGTGGACCCGCCGGAAGGCGCGAAGCACCATGGCGCCGACCAGATCGACTACATGCTGCCCACCGATCCGCCGTGGTATATCGACAACCTGTCGTGCGGCGTGCTGGAACTGAACCAGGGCGGCTCCGACATTTCCCTGGCCGACCTGCAGGCGCTGGTGGCGCAGGCGCCGCCCCTGAACGCGAACGACAAGGTGCGCGTGTCGCAGCTGCTGCTGGCGCAAGGCTTGCAGCATCTGATGCCGCTGCCGCAACCGTTGCCGCAGCGCTTGCGCAAGGACGTGCCGGCGCAACCGGTGTTGCTGCTCGATAGCGCCATGCTGGCCGACGGCAGCCTGCAGCGCTGGAGCGATTTCGCCGTGCTGTCCTACGACTACGATGGCGAGCGCGTCTCGTTCGACCCGTCGCAGCGCGTGGTGCGGCAAGTGGGCGAGGTGACGGAAATTATCCAGAGAAATACGGTCGATGAAGCGCGGGCGCTGGCGACATTGGCCGAGCTGCAATTCAAGAAGCCGGGCTCCGCCCCCCTGAGCGGGCTGAAAGGCGCATTGCTGCTGCCTTCCCAGGCGGAATGGCTGCGTTTTGCCGAGTCCGGCATCGACGCCTTGCTGGCGCAGGGCTGGATCGTGGAAAAGACGGCCAAGTACCGCTACGACGTGAGCGACGTGGGCGACTGGTACGCGGAAATCGACGACCAGGACCCGGACAGCGGCAACGCCTGGTTCGAACTGGAACTGGGCATCGTCGTCAATCACGAGCGCGTGCCCTTGCTGCCCGTGCTGGTGCAGCTGATCCGCAACGCGCCCAACGATTTCAACCCGAAAGTCATCGAAGCGCATGCGGACGACGACCAGATGCTGGCGACCTTGCCGGACGGTACGCGCGTGGCGCTGCCGTGGGGCCGCGTGCGGCCGATCTTGAACACCCTGGGCGAACTGTATTTCGGCGACAAGATCAGGCATGCCGTGCGCATGTCGACCCTGGACGCGGCGCGCCTGGAAGAGCTGGCGCGGGGCCTGGAGATGCAGTGGACGGGCGGCGAGCAGCTGCGCGCCATGGGCCGCAAGCTGAGCCAGTTCGGCTCCGTGCAAAAAGTGGCGGCGCCGGCGGGCTTGCAGGCCACCCTGCGCGACTACCAGGCCGATGGCCTGGCGTGGATGCAATTCCTGCGCGACCATGACCTGGCGGGGATCCTGGCCGATGACATGGGCTTAGGTAAAACCGTGCAAACGCTGGCGCATATCCTGGTGGAAAAGGAAGCGGGCCGTCTCACGCATCCGGCCCTCGTCATCGCACCGACGAGCTTGATGGGCAACTGGCAGGACGAGGCGGCCAAGTTCGCGCCCAGCCTGAAGGTGCTGCTGCTGCAAGGCAAGGACCGCGCCCAGCAATTCGACCAGATCGACCAGTGCGACCTGGTGCTGACGACCTACGCCCTGCTGCCGCGCGACGAGGAAACTTTGCGCGAGCACGATTTCCACCTGGTCATCCTCGATGAATCGCATTACATCAAGAATACGCGCAGCAAGGCGGCGCAAAGCGCGGGACTGCTGCGCGCGCGCCACCGCCTGTGCCTGTCCGGCACGCCGCTGGAAAACCACCTGGGCGAACTGTGGTCGCAATTCCACTTCCTGCTGCCGGGCTTGCTGGGCGACGAGAAGACCTTCAACACCCAGTTCCGCCATCCGATCGAGCGCCAGGACGACCCGCTGCGCCGCATGCTGCTGAACCGCCGCATCAAACCGTTCCTGCTGCGCCGCACGAAGGACAATGTCGCCAAGGAACTGCCGCCGAAGACGGAAATGGTGCGCAAGGTGGAGTTGACGGGGCCGCAGCGCGACCTGTATGAAACCGTGCGTCTTGCGATGGATCAAAAAGTACGCGAAGAAATCGACAAGAAGGGCGTGGCGCGCAGCCAGATCGTCATCCTCGAAGCGCTGCTGAAACTGCGGCAAGTGTGCTGCGACCCGCGTCTGGTCAAATCCTTGCCGGCGAAGAAGCAGTCGGCCGGTTCGGCCAAACTGCTCGACCTGATGCAGATGGTGGAAGACTTGCTTGACGAAGGGCGCAAGATCCTCGTTTTCTCGCAATTTACCAGCATGCTGGAGCTGATCGAGGAAGAGCTGGAATCGCGCGACATTCCGTACGCCTTGCTGACGGGCGAGACGAAGGACCGGGGCGCGCAAGTGGCGGCCTTCCAACAGGGAGCCGTGCCGATCTTCCTGATCAGTCTGAAAGCGGGCGGCGTGGGCTTGAACCTGACGGCCGCCGACACGGTGATCCACTACGATCCGTGGTGGAATCCGGCGGCGGAAAACCAGGCCACGGACCGCGCCTGGCGCATCGGCCAGGACAAGCCCGTGTTCGTCTACAAATTGATTGCAAAGGGCACCCTGGAAGAAAAAATCCAGCTGCTGCAGCAAAAGAAATCGGAACTGGCGCAATCGATCCTGGCCGAAGGCGAAGCGCAAAAGATGGCGCTCACGCAGGAAGACTTGCAGCAGATTTTCGCCCCGCTGGAAGATTAACGCTGGCACACGCTTATACTTGGCGCTTCTTTCCTGCCAGGTATAACGCATGCTGCCCATTTTCCTCCTGCTGCTTGCCGGCGCCGTCCTCATGGCGCTGCGTTTCGTCCAGTTGCGCCGCGCCCTGCTGCGCGCGCGGGCGGGCGAAGCGCAGTTCCGCCTGCTGGCCGAGCACGGCCGCGACGCGGCCTTCCTGCTCGACGCCACGACCCTCGAATTACTCTACATCAGCCCTGCCGCGCAACGCCTGACCGGTTACGATCTGGCCGCCTTGCGCGCACACGCGGCGCGCCTGGCGGCGGACGTGCCGGCCCGCTTGCAGCGCTGGCGCGACGGCGACGCCAGCCGTTTGACCCTGCTGCGCGAAGTGGAGCTGGCGCATGCCGACGGCCATCCTCTGGCGCTGGAAGTGAGCTCGACCATCGTGCCCGCGGCCCCGGGGCGGGGCGTCACCGTGGTGGGCACGGTGCGCGACGTCAGCGCCGCCCACGCGCAGGAAGCCGAGCGGGAAAAGGAGCAGAAGCGTTTCGCCTCGATGCTGTCGCATGAATTCCGCACGCCGCTGGCCACCATCGACGGCGCCATCCAGCGCCTCGTCTCGACGTCGAGCGAGGCCGACGAGGCCACGCGCAAGCGCTACGTGAAAATCCAGACGGCCGTCGACCGTTTGCTGGGCATGATAGACGACTATTTGTCGCCCGAACGCATGGCGGCCATCGGCCGCGAGCGGGCCGCCGACGGCATCGCGCCGCTGGCCTTGCTGCAGCAGGCGGCCGCCACCGTGCCCGCCAGCCACCGCGTGCAGCTGGAACTCGATGAAGACTTGCCGGCCAGGCTGCGCTGCGACGTGCCCGGCATGGCTCTGTGTCTGAAAATCCTGCTCGACAACGCCGTCAAGTTCAGCCCGCCGGGCAGCGCCATTACCGTGTCGGCCAGGCTGGTGCCCGAGGGCGGCGTGGCCCTGTGCGTGCGCGATGCGGGGCCCGGCTTGCGGGAAGAGGAACTGGCGCAGCTGTTCGAGAAAGGTTTCCGTGGAACCGATGCCACGCATGCGGGCGCGGGCCTGGGCCTGTACATGGCGCGCGCCGTGGTGGACGTGCATGGGGGGAGTTTGCAGGGGCATAATCTGCCCGAAGGCGGGGCGCTTTTCCGGATTTGGCTGCCGCTTCCTGTCTAGACAAGGAAAAGCCTTGCTTCCGCTGAAGGCAACCGTGATAATTCCTTGACGTAAACCTATTGTGCCGTCCATCATGGTGTAGAAGTGAATGGCATGGTTTGCCCACGGTAGCTCACTAACGGAAGAATGGCGTAGCAATGACGAAAATACTGATCGTCGAAGACAATCTGGACTACGCCGAAGACATGGCGGAGTTTCTCGTTGAGCTCGAACACGAAGTGCATATCACCAGCTCCGCTGGCGGGATGTGGACGGCGTTGAGCCATGGTAATGTCGGCGTGGTCGTGCTGGACCTGGGCTTGCCCGATGAGGACGGCTTCAACGTCATCCCCCGCATGCGCCAGCTGTATCCGCAAATCGGCGTGCTGGTGCTGACGGGGCGTGTCGCTTTCGACAGCCGCATCCTCGGTTTGCGCCTCGGTGCCGACCACTATCTGACCAAGCCCATCAAATTCCCGGAACTGGCCGCCCACATCGAGGCGCTCGACCGCCGCGTGGGGCCGCAAGACCCCGTGCCCGAGCCAGGCAAGTGGACCTTGAAAGTAAGCGCTCGCCAACTTGAATTGATGGGCGCCGTCATCGCCCTGACGGAAAAGGAATTCAACTTCCTGCACCTGCTGACCATCAACACCCGCCCCGTGCCGCGCGACGTCATCGTGGCCGGCATGGGCGGCGAAGACCCCGATGCGGGCCGCCGCGTCGACATGCTCGTGTACCGCCTGCGCAAGAAGGCCAAGACGGGCCTGGGCCAGGACTTGCCGCTGCGCAGCGCGTATGGCGAGGGCTACAGCCTGTCGGCCAGTTTCAACTTGTCTTGATACCGTATGCCAGCCACCCACGGAGGGTGGCTGCATAAAAGGGACAGAGTCCATCGTTTTTCCCGGCATTTTAAATAAAACAGGGTCAGAGTCGCGTCCTGCGCTCGCAAGTGTGTAAAATCAAGGCCTTAGCCTTCATTTTATGATTTCCCCCATGGCCCGTTTGCCCCGTCTCATCATTCCCGCACTGCCCCATTACGTGATCCAGCGCGGCAGCAACCGCCAGCCCGTGTTCCAAGATGCGTTTGATTACGCGCAATTCCTGTCCTGGCTGAAAACGGGCGCGAAAATGTTCAAGGTGGCCGTCCACGCCTATGTTTTATTGCCTGATCAGCTACATTTATTGGCGACGCCAGCCGATGCGACGGGCCTGGGGCAGCTGATGCAGTGGCTGGGACGCTATTACGTGCCGTATTTCAACCAGAAATACGGTCGCGAAGGGGCGTTGTGGCAGGGACGCTACAAAACCTCCGTCATCGATCCCGACAATTTCTTCCTTACTTGCTGCCGTTACCTGGAATGCGTGCCCGTGCAAACGGGTCTGGCCGCCCAGGCATTGGACTATGGCTGGTCCAGCTATGCCCACCATGCCGGTGTGCGGCCCGATCCCGTCATCACCGACCACGCGCTGTACTGGGCGCTGGGCAACACGCCGTTCGACCGCGAGGCGGCGTATCTGCGCCTGTTCGAGCAAGGTCTGGGCAGCAGCCAGGTGAAAACCGTGGAACAGGCTGTATTGAAGGGCTGGCCACTGGGTTCCGACGCTTTCAAGCAGGCGCTGGAGCAGAAAATGCAGCGGCAAGTGTTGCCCGCCAAGCGCGGTCGTCCCCGCAAAATCGTGGCCGAGTCGGACGCCAATTGAAAAGTATTCGCATTTAAAACAAAAAACGGTTTCTTTCTGACGTTTTATTGAAATCGCTTTGACTGTGTCCCTATTAAATTTTTCGGGCGACGGAATCAAATTTAATTCGACTCCGACCCTAATTATTCTGGTTGAGTTTTTTGTTGCGTTGCACTACTCTAGTTTTTCGATAGTCATATGCAGCGGAGAAGCCCATGAAAGCGCAAGGCCTGTACGACCCAGCCAATGAACACGATGCCTGCGGCGTCGGTTTCGTCGCCCATATCAAGGGCAACAAGACCCATTCGATCGTCGAACAGGGTTTGCTGATTCTGAAAAACCTCGATCACCGGGGCGCCGTGGGCGCCGATGCGCTGATGGGCGATGGCGCCGGCATCCTGATCCAGATTCCCGACCAGTACTACCGCGAAGAAATGGCCAAGCAGGGCGTGGAATTGCCGCCGCCTGGCGAATACGGCGTGGGCATGGTCTTCCTGCCGAAGGAACACGCGTCGCGCATCGCCTGCGAACAGGAAATCGAACGCGCCGTGCGCATCGAGGGCCAGGTCGTGCTGGGCTGGCGCAACGTGCCCATCGATACGGACATGCCGATGTCGCCCACCGTGCGCGCCAAGGAACCGGTCATCCGCCAGATCTTCATCGGCCGCGGCCCGGACATCATGGTCACGGACGCGCTCGAGCGCAAACTGTATGTGATCCGCAAATCGTCGGGCCACGCCATCCAGGCCTTGAAACTGCTGCACGGCAAGGAATTCTTCGTGCCGTCGATGTCGGCCCGTACCATCGTCTACAAAGGCTTGCTGCTGGCCGACCAGGTGGGCGTGTACTACAAGGACTTGCAGGATGCGCGCTGCATCTCGGCCCTGGCCCTGGTGCACCAGCGTTTCTCGACGAATACCTTCCCGGAATGGCCGCTGGCCCACCCGTACCGTTTGATCGCCCATAACGGCGAGATCAACACGGTGAAAGGCAACTTCAACTGGATGCGCGCGCGCGAAGGCGTGATGAAGTCGGCCGTGCTGGGCGACGATTTGCAAAAGCTGTTTCCCCTGATCTATGAAGGCCAGTCCGACACGGCGTGCTTCGACAATGCGCTGGAACTGCTGCTGATGGCCGGCTACCCGATCGCCCAGGCGATGATGATGATGATTCCGGAAGCGTGGGAAAACCACACGACGATGGATGACAACCGCCGCGCCTTCTATGAATACCACGCGGCCATGATGGAACCGTGGGACGGCCCGGCCGCCATGGCGTTCACGGACGGCCGCCATATCGGCGGCACCCTGGACCGCAACGGCTTGCGTCCGGCGCGCTACATCGTCACGGACGACGACCTGGTGGTGATGGCGTCGGAATCGGGCGTGCTGCCGATCCCGGAATCGAAGATCATCCAGAAATGGCGCTTGCAGCCCGGTAAAATGTTCCTGATCGACCTGGAAGCGGGCCGCATCATCGACGACCAGGAACTGAAAAACACCTACGCCAACGCCAAGCCGTATAAAGCGTGGATCAACTCGGTGCGCATCAAGCTCGACGAGATCAAGCTGGCCGAAGGACAAGCCAAGCTCGACCGCGCCCAGGGCGAAAAAGCCCAGCCGTCGCTGCTGGACCGCCAGCAGGCGTTCGGCTATACGCAGGAAGACTTGAAATTCCTCATGGCGCCGATGGCGCTGGCCGGCGAAGAGGCGACGGGTTCGATGGGCAATGACTCGCCGCTGGCCGTCATGTCGAACAAGCTGAAACCGCTGTATAACTACTTCAAGCAATTGTTCGCGCAAGTGACGAACCCGCCGATCGACCCGATCCGCGAAGCGATGGTGATGTCGCTGGTGTCCTTCATCGGCCCGAAACCGAACTTGCTCGATACCAACAACGTCAACCCGCCGATGCGCCTGGAAGTGGCGCAGCCCGTGCTGGGCTTTGACGACATGGCGCGTCTGCGCAACATCAGCGCGCATACGGGCGGCAAGTTCAAGTCGTACGAACTGGACATCTGCTACCCGCTGGCCTGGGGCAAGGAAGGCGTGGAAGCGTGCCTGGCCTCGCTGTGCGCGGAAGCCGTCGATGCCGTGAAATCCGGCCACAACATCCTGATCGTGTCGGACCGCGCCATCTGCGCCGACCAGGTGGCGATCCCCGCGCTGCTGGCCACGTCCACCGTGCACCAGCACCTGGTGAGCAAGGGCTTGCGCGCTTCCACCGGTCTCGTCGTGGAAACGGGTTCGGCCCGCGAAACGCACCACTTCGCCTTGCTGGCGGGCTATGGCGCGGAAGCCGTCCACCCGTACCTGGCCATGGAAACCCTGGCCGAGATGGCGCACGGTTTGCCCGGCGACTTGTCGGCGGACAAAGCTATCTACAATTACACCAAGGCGGTCGGCAAAGGCTTGATGAAAGTCATGTCGAAGATGGGCATTTCCACGTATATGTCGTACTGCGGCGCGCAAATCTTCGAAGCCATCGGCCTGAACAAGTCGCTGGTGGACAAATACTTCAAGGGCACGGCCTCGAACGTGGAAGGCATCGGCGTGTTTGAAGTGGCGGAAGAAGCGCTGCGCCTGCACGCGCTGGCCTTCGGCAACGATCCCGTGCTGGTCGATAAGCTCGACGCGGGCGGCGAGTATGCGTTCCGCGTGCGCGGCGAAGACCACATGTGGACGCCGGACGCGATTGCCAAGCTGCAGCACTCCACGCGCAGCAACAATTTCTCCAGCTATAAGGAGTACGCGCAAATCATCAACGACCAGAGCCGTCGCCACCTGACCCTGCGCGGCCTGTTCGAGTTCAAGCTCGACCCGACCAAGGCCATTCCGCTCGACGAAGTGGAACCGGCCAAGGAAATCGTCAAGCGTTTCGCCACGGGCGCCATGTCGCTCGGCTCCATCAGCACGGAAGCGCACGCGACCCTGGCGGTGGCCATGAACCGCATCGGCGGCAAGTCGAACACGGGCGAGGGCGGCGAAGATCCGAACCGCTACACGCAGGAATTGAAGGGCATCCCGATCCGCCAGGGCGATACCATGGCGTCCGTCGTGGGCGCCGAGCAGATCGTCGTCGACATTCCGCTGCAGGAAGGTGATTCCATGCGCTCGCGCATCAAGCAGGTGGCGTCGGGACGTTTCGGCGTCACGGCCGCCTACCTGAACTCGGCCGACCAGATCCAGATCAAGATGGCGCAGGGCGCGAAACCGGGCGAAGGCGGCCAGTTGCCGGGCCATAAGGTGTCCGAGTACATCGCCAGCCTGCGCTTTTCCGTGCCGGGCGTGGGCCTGATTTCGCCGCCGCCGCACCACGACATCTATTCGATCGAAGACCTGGCGCAGCTGATCCATGACTTGAAGAACGCCAATCCGCGCGCCTCGATTTCCGTGAAGCTGGTGTCGGAAGTGGGCATCGGCACGGTGGCCGCCGGCGTCACCAAGGCGAAAGCCGACCACGTGGTCGTCGCCGGCCACGACGGCGGCACGGGTGCCTCGCCATTGTCGTCCGTGAAACATGCGGGCACGCCGTGGGAGTTGGGTCTCGCAGAGACCCAACAAACGCTGGTCTTGAACGGCTTGCGCAGCCGCATCCGCGTGCAGGCCGACGGCCAGATGAAGACGGGCCGCGACGTGGTCATCGCCGCCCTGCTGGGCGCCGACGAGATCGGTTTCGCCACGGCGCCGCTGGTGGTCGAAGGCTGCATCATGATGCGCAAATGCCACCTGAACACGTGCCCGGTGGGCGTGGCCACGCAAGATCCTGTGCTGCGCGCCAAGTTCTCGGGCAAGCCCGAGTATGTCGTCAATTACTTCTTCTTCGTGGCCGAGGAAGCCCGTCAATTGATGGCGCAGCTGGGCATCCGCACGTACGACGAACTGATCGGCCGGGTCGACTTGCTCGACAAATCGAAGGCGATTTCGCACTGGAAGGCGCAGGGCCTGGATTTCTCGGCCATCTTCCACAAGCCGGAAACGCCGGATGGCCAGGCTTGCCGCCACGTGGAATTCCAGGACCATGCGCTGGAGAAGGCGCTCGACCACAAGCTGATCGCCCAAGCGCGCGCGGCGCTGGAAAAGGGCGAGCGCGTCTCCTTCATCTCGCCCGTGCGCAACCTGAACCGCACGGTGGGCACCATGCTGTCCGGCGAAGTGGCGAAGAAATACGGCCACGCCGGCTTGCCGGACGACACCATCCACATCCAGCTGCAAGGCACGGCGGGCCAGTCGGCCTGCGCCTTCCTGGCGCACGGCATCACGATCGACCTGGTGGGCGAGGGCAACGATTACGTCGGTAAAGGCTTGTCGGGCGGACGCATCATCGTGCGGCCGAATACCGAGTTCCGTGGCTGGGCCGTGGACAACATCATCATCGGCAACACGGTGCTGTACGGCGCCATCGCCGGCGAAGCCTTCTTCAACGGTGTGGCCGGCGAACGCTTCGCCGTGCGCAACTCGGGCGCCACCACGGTGGTCGAGGGCCTGGGCGACCATGGCTGCGAATACATGACGGGCGGCACGGTGGTGGTACTGGGCAACACGGGACGCAACTTCGCGGCCGGCATGTCGGGCGGTATCGCCTATGTGTATGACCCGGCCGGCGACTTTGCCAGCAAATGCAACACGGCCATGGTCAGCCTGGACAAGGTCGTCTCGGCGGCGGAACAGCACGTCGACCGCGACGCCTGGCATACGCAGCACCGCGACGGCGTGCCGGAAGCGGACGAGGTCATCCTCAAGCGCCTGATCGAGCGTCACTTCAAGCACACGGGCAGCACCCGCGCCCGTGTCCTGCTCGACGACTGGGCCGCGGCGCGCGGCAAGTTCGTGAAAGTCTTCCCGAACGAATACAAGCGCGCGCTGATCGAGATGGCAGCGGACGCCGCCATGGAAGTGCAAGCCGTCGCCGCCTGAGCCAGCCAAGCTCATTGCCAAATGAATTGACCAGGGAGCGGCCCGGCCGCTCCCCGCCAGCCAAATACAAAGGAAACATCGTGGGTAAAATTACCGGCTTCATGGAATTCAAGCGCCAGGACGAACACTATCTGGAGCCCGCCGCGCGCCTGAAGAACTACAAGGAATTCGTCTTGCACCTGTCGGACGCGCAAGCGACCGTGCAGGGCGCGCGCTGCATGGATTGCGGCATTCCCTTCTGCACCACGGGTTGCCCCGTGAATAACATCATTCCCGACTGGAATGACCTGGTGTACCGCGGCGCCTACCGCGAAGCGCTCGACATCTTGCATTCGACGAATAACTTCCCGGAATTTACGGGCCGCATCTGCCCGGCGCCGTGCGAATCGGCCTGCACCCTGGGCATCCACGAAGATCCGGTCGGCATCAAGTCGATCGAACATAAAATCATCGACATGGGCTGGGAGCACGGCTGGGTCACGCCGCAGCCGGCGGGTTTTAGCACCGGCAAGAAAGTGGCCATCGTCGGTTCCGGTCCTGCCGGCCTGGCAGCGGCGCAGCAGCTGGCGCGCGCCGGCCATGCCGTCACCGTGTTTGAAAAGAGCGACCGGGTCGGTGGTTTGTTGCGCTACGGCATCCCCGACTTCAAGATGGAAAAGTCGCACATTGATCTGCGCGTAAAACAGATGGAAGCCGAAGGCGTGGTGTTCCGCACCAGCGTGCTGGTCGGCAAGGATTTCCCTGCCAACGTCAACAACTGGGCCAAGGAAACCATTTTCCCGGAAGACCTGGAAAAAGAATTCGACGCCGTCATCATGGCCGGCGGCGCCGAGCAGCCGCGCGACTTGCCCGTGCCGGGCCGCGACTTGAAAGGCGTGCATTTCGCCATGGATTTCCTGCCGCTGCAAAACAAGGTCAACGCGGGCGACAAGCTCAAGGACCAGATCAAGGCCACGGGCAAGCACGTGGTGGTGATCGGCGGCGGCGACACGGGTTCCGACTGCGTCGGCACCTCGAACCGCCATGGCGCCGCCTCGGTGGCCCAGTTCGAACTGATGCCGCAGCCGCCGGAACAGGAAAACAAGCCGCTGGTCTGGCCGTACTGGCCGACCAAGCTGCGCACCTCGTCCTCGCACGAGGAAGGCTGCGAGCGCGACTGGGCCGTGGCCACCAAGCGTTTCGAGGGCAAGGGCGGCAAGGTGGAAAAGCTGATCGCCTGCCGCGTGGAATGGAAAGACGGCAAGATGAGCGAAGTGCCGAACTCGGAATTCGAGATGAAGGCGGACCTGGTCTTCCTGGCCATGGGCTTTGTTTCTCCTGTTCAACAGGTGCTGCAAGCGTTCGGCGTCGATACGGATGCGCGCGGCAACGTCAAGGCGACCACGGATGGCGCCGGCTGCTACCAGACCTCGGTGGCCAAGGTGTTTGCGGCCGGCGACATGCGCCGCGGCCAGTCGCTGGTGGTGTGGGCCATTCGCGAAGGGCGCCAGTGCGCACGCGCCGTCGATGAGTTCCTGATGGGGGCATCCCTGCTGCCGCGCTAATTAACGAGCAATTGTTCGTTTTTTGACAGGGCCACGGCGCGGATTGCGGCGTGGCCTTTCTTATTTTTACTTGTCAAGTCGACAGCTGTGAGCGCCATCGGATGGGGGCGCGATGCGCAGGTCAAATTTCCACTACAATATCTGACTTTCGATTCATTAGTGTTGTATTCTTCCCCTTCACGGGGCTGTCCCAAGGGGTGTCTCAGCAGAGGTTGGCGTTTCTGCACTACAATACGCCATTAAAATAGTGAGCTTCGTCGTGCCAAATCTTGTTGAGATCCGTGATTTACACTTTGCCTATGGAGAACGTTCGATTTTATCGGGCCTTCAAATGGATTTCCCACGTGGAAAAGTTGTGGCCGTCATGGGTGGCTCCGGCAGTGGCAAGACGACCGTACTGCGCCTGATCGGCGGGCAGTTGCGCCCCGGCTCCGGTTCCGTGAACGTGGACGGCCAGATCGTGCATACGCTGGGGACCGACGAGCTGTATCAGCTGCGCCGCAAGATGGGCATGCTGTTCCAGCACGGCGCCCTGTTTACGGATTTGACGGCGTTCGAGAACGTGGCGTTCCCCCTGCGCGAACACACGGACTTGAATGAAGAGCTGATCCGCACCCTGGTGCTGATGAAGCTGCACGCCGTGGGCTTGCGCAATGCGGCGCAATTGAAGCCGGCCGAGATTTCGGGCGGCATGGGCCGCCGCGTCGCGCTGGCGCGCGCCATCGCGCTCGACCCCGAACTGATCATGTACGACGAGCCGTTCGCCGGCCTGGATCCGATTTCCATGGGCGTGACGGCCAATTTGATCCGCAATCTGAACGATGCGCTGGGCTCCACGTCTATCCTGGTATCGCACGATGTGAAGGAGTGTTTCGCCATCGCTGATTATGTCTATTTTCTGTCATCAGGCAAGATCGTGGCGCACGGCACGCCGGCCGAGATGGCCGTGTCGACGCATCCGTACGTCAAGCAGTTCGTCAATGCCGAGGCCGATGGCCCCGTACCGTTCCACTATCCGGGCAAGTCGCTGGCCGACGACCTGGGCTTGCACGCGGGGGCGGGCCGATGATCGCGCGTTTCCTGGCGGCGATCGGAGCATGGTTGCGCAATTCGGTACAAGACCTCGGCTTTGCCGTGCGGTCGTTCTTTATCATCATCGCCTCGTCGGGCGGCCTGTGGCGCCGTCCGCGCCTGGTGATCGAGCAACTGTTTTTTATCGGTAACCGCTCGCTGGTGATTACCGCCGTCTCCGGCCTGTTTGTCGGCATGGTGCTGGGTTTGCAAGGCTATTACACCCTGACCACGTATGGCGCCGAGCAGTCGCTGGGCTTGCTGGTGGCGCTGTCGCTGACGCGCGAACTGGGCCCCGTCGTCACGGCGCTGCTGTTCGCGGGCCGCGCCGGCACCTCGCTGACGGCGGAAATCGGCCTGATGAAGGCGGGCGAGCAATTGTCGGCCATGGAAATGATGGCCGTGAACCCGATCCAGCGCGTGCTGGCGCCCCGTTTCTGGGCCGGCGTGATCGCCATGCCGATCCTGGGCGCCATCTTCACGGCCGTCGGCATCATCGGCAGCTACCTGGTCGGCGTGGTGCTGATCGGCGTCGATGAAGGCTCGTTCTGGTCGCAGATGCAAGGCGGCGTGGATGTCTGGAAAGAAGTGGGTAACGGCACCATCAAGAGCCTGGTGTTCGGCATCGCGGTGACCTTCATCGCGCTGTTCCAGGGTTACCAGGCGCAGCCGACGCCGGAAGACGTCTCCGGCGCGACCACGCGCACGGTGGTGATTTCGTCGTTGATGGTGTGGTGGCTCGATTTCATGATGACGGCGTTGATGTTTAGCAAGTAATTGCCGATCAGCGACAAACAGCGGGCCTGGGCAAGATGTTGCGCAGGCGGCAGCAAGTAAAATTATTTAGGATTGTTTATGCAACGTAAATCTTTGGATGTCTGGGTCGGCTTGTTCGTCTTGCTGGGTGTGGCGGCGTTGATGTTTCTGGCGCTCAAGGCCGGCAATATGAGCTCGCTGTCTTTCAGCAAGACGTATACCATTACGGCCAAGTTCGACAATATTGGCGGCCTCAAGCCGCAGGCGCCCGTCAAGGGCGCCGGCGTGGTGGTGGGGCGCGTGGCGGAGATCCGCTTTGACGACAAGACGTACCAGGCGCTGGTGAAACTCGACATCGAAGATGGCTACAAATTTCCGAAAGACAGCTCGGCCAAGATTTTGACGGCCGGTTTGCTGGGTGAGCAATATATCGGCCTGGAAGCAGGCGGCGATTTGGCGAACCTGGCAGAGGGCGACAAGATCGCCCGTACTCAATCGGCCACAGTGCTGGAAGACCTGATCAATCAGTTCATCTACAGCAAGGCAGCGGAAGGAAAGGACAGCAAATGAGCGAGTCGACCAAGCAATCCCAAGGCAGCCTGGCGCGTATCGGCCTGGCCCTGGCCATCGCCGCCAGCGTGAGCGCCTGCGCCACTGGCACCAATCCGCGCGACCCGTTGGAAGGGTATAACCGCGCGATGTTCAAGTTCAACGATACCGTCGACCAGGTGGCGCTGAAGCCCGTCGCCACGGCCTACAAGACGGTCACGCCGTCGTTCGTGCAAACGGGCGTGGGCAACTTCTTCGGCAACTTGTCCGATGTGTGGAGCGCCGTGAACAATTTGCTGCAAGGCAAGGGTGAAGCGGGCTTGCAAGACGTCGTGCGCGTCAGCATGAACTCGACCTTCGGCATCCTCGGCCTGATCGACATCGCCTCGCAGGCCGGTATTCCCAAGCATAACGAAGACTTTGGCCAGACCCTGGGCTGGTATGGCGTCCAGTCGGGACCGTACGTGATGCTGCCGCTGCTGGGGCCGTCGACCGTGCGCGACACGGTGGCCCTGCCGCTCGATATCACGGGTGACCCCTGGCGCTACAAGGATCCTGCCTCGGTGCGCAATATCGGCACGGTGACGCGCGTGGTCGACAAGCGCGCCGCGCTGCTCGACGCGACGAACCTGATGGAAGCGGCCGCGCTGGACCGTTATGAATTCATCCGCGACGGTTTCCTGCAGGCGCGCGAAAGCAAGGTCTTCGATGGCGATACGGACCGCCGCGACCGCAAAGTGCCAAAAAACGACAGCAGCGAATACGAGCCGGAGTACGAGGCAAAACCGCAGCCTGCCAATGACGCGCCTGCGGCCACGGCCGCCGCCGCGGTGGCGCCGGCGGACCTCGTAACATCTGGTAGCAATACCGTTGCTTCCGAGGCCAGGCCCCAGGAGTAAACTCCGGTACAGAAACACCACGGCTGCGATCAACGCCAGCCGGTGCATAGCAACACCATGAAAGGTAGAACCATGAAATTGATGAAACAACTGCTGGCGATGGTCACCATCGCCTTTGCCACCGCCGCCCAGGCCGCTCCTGCCGTCGAAGCGCCGGATGTCCTGGTCAAGCGCATCAGCCAGGACGTGATCGACACGGCCAAGAACGACAAGGCCATCCAGGCAGGCGATATCAAGCGCGTCACCGAATTGGTGGAAAGCAAGATCTTGCCGTACGTGGATTTCCAGCGTATGACCTCGCTGGCAGCGGGCCGTCACTGGCGCGACGCCACGCCCGACCAGCAAAAGCAGCTGGCCGCGGAATTCCGCACGCTGCTGATCTACACGTACTCGGGCGCCCTGTCGCAGATCAAGAACGAAACCGTGGAATTCAAGCCGCTGCGCGCCGACCCTAGCGACACGGAAGTGGAAGTGCGTTCGCAGGTCAACGTGGCGCGCGGCGAACCCGTGCCCCTGAACTACCGCGTGGCGAAAACCCCGTCCGGCTGGAAGATCTATGACATCAACGTGCTGGGCGCGTGGCTGGTGGAAACCTACAAAAGCAGCTTTGCCAGCGAGATCAGCAAGGGCGGCATCGATGGTCTGATCAAGACCTTGCAGGCAAAAAACAAGGCCCTGGCCAGCCGTCCCGCTGCCAAAGCCAAATAATCGGCTATCATATAGCTCCTGACCCAGCTCCAGACCAGCGCAGCCCGACGCCATGCCCGATTCTCTCGACACCTTGCAGTCCCTGACTTCCCTGACCGTGCACAATGCCACTTCGGCATTGGAGCAGGGTCTGGACGCCATCCGCTCGGGTCAGACGAAGTTCGACCTGCGCAACGTCAAGGCCGTCGATTCGGCCGCCGTGTCCGTCATGCTGACGTGGCAGCGCGCCGCGCAGGAGGCGGGCGCCGTGCTGGAGCTGAAAAACCTGCCGAACAACCTGAAGAACCTCACCAAGCTGTATGGCGTCTGCTCGCTCGTCTCGAGCACCTTGACGGCCGACGACTGCGCCAGCGCCGGCGGCCACGCCGAACGCAGCCCGTCCGACCTGCATCATCATTGATCCTGTCCCACTCCCCGCATCAGCAGTAGCTTTCAAGCCGGCAGACCAGCAGCGCCGCCGGATTGATCTCCAAGTGTTCCACGAATTTTCCAACTATAATTGACTGTTGCGCCGTCCTCGCCTGAAGGTGGCGCCCTGCACCGGCCTGCCGGCCTGGATGTCTCCGGCAACTGGCGCATCACACCAGACGCATTACACTTGAAACAAGCACATGACCGCAATTCAAATAACGAATGTAGAAAAGAGCTATAAATCGCTCAAGGCGCTGGGCGGCGTGTCGCTGGCCATCGAAGAAGGCGAGTTCTTTGGCCTGCTCGGCCCGAATGGCGCCGGCAAGACCACCCTCATTTCCATCATCGCCGGCCTGATACGCCCCGACGCGGGCACCGTCAAGATCCACGGCCACGACGTGGTCACGGACTTCCGCAACGCGCGCCGCAACCTGGGGGTGGTGCCGCAGGAACTCGTGTTCGACCCGTTCTTCACCGTGCGCGAAACCCTGCGCCTGCAGTCCGGCTATTTCGGCCTGCCGAACAACGACAAGTGGATCGACGAGGTCATGGAAAACCTCGACCTGACCGGCAAGGCCGACACGAATATGCGCGCCCTGTCCGGCGGCATGAAGCGCCGCGTGCTCGTGGCGCAGGCGCTGGTGCACAAGCCGCCCGTCATCGTGCTCGATGAGCCGACGGCCGGCGTCGACGTGGAACTGCGCCAGACCCTGTGGAAGTTCATCTCGCGCCTGAACCGCGAAGGCGGCCACACGGTCGTGCTGACCACCCACTATCTGGAAGAGGCGCAAGCCATGTGCCAGCGCGTGGCCATGCTGAAGACCGGCAAGGTGGTGGCGCTCGACACCATGTCGGCCCTGATCCGCCGCATCGCCGGCTCGCAGCTGCAGGTGCACCTGAAACACGGCAGCCTGCCGGCCGACCTGCAGCACCTGGTGCTGCACCCGGAAGAACAGCAGGCGCCGAACAAGTTCAGCCTGCGCGTCAATGAATACAGCGAAGTCGAGAAGATCCTCGCCCGCCTGCGCGAAGCGGGCGTCGAAATCGATGAAATGCAATTGCAACAAGCCGACCTGGAAGATATCTTCTTGCAGATCATGGATAAAGGTACCGTATGATTTCGACAGGATTTCGCACCCTCGTCTACAAAGAGACGCTGCGCTTCTGGAAGGTGGCGACGCAAACCGTGGCCGCGCCCGTGCTCACGTCGATGCTGTATTTGCTGGTGTTCGGCCATGTGCTCGACGGCCGCGTCGAGCCGAGCCCCGGCGTCAGCTACACGGCCTTCCTGATTCCCGGCCTGGTGATGATGAGCGTGCTGCAAAACGCGTTTGCCAATTCCTCGTCCTCGCTGATCCAGTCCAAGATCACGGGCAACCTGGTGTTCGTGCTGCTCACGCCCCTGTCGCACTGGGAAATCTTCTCGGCGTATGTCCTCGCTTCCGTCGCGCGCGGCCTGGCCGTGGGCTTTGGCGTGTTTGCCATCACCTGCTGGTTCGCCGACCTGTCGTTTGTCGCGCCGCTGTGGATCGTCATCTTCGCTTTCCTCGGTGCCGCCATGCTGGGCACCATGGGCCTGATCGCCGGCATCTGGGCCGAGAAATTCGACCAGCTGGCCGCCTTCCAGAACTTCCTGATCATGCCGGCCACCTTTTTGTCGGGCGTGTTCTATTCGATCCACTCGCTGCCCGCCTTCTGGCAGACGGTATCGCACCTGAACCCCTTCTTCTACATGATCGACGGCTTCCGCTACGGCTTCTTCGGCACGTCCGACGTCAGCCCCTGGCTCAGTCTTTCCATCGTCGCCGGCTTCCTCGTGATCCTGGCGCTGGCATCGATCCGCCTGCTGAAAAGCGGCTATCGTTTGCGCCATTGATTGCGGCACATCACATCACTACATTATTCAATATCAAGGACTTATCGTGACCACCACTCCAGAACTGATCCACGGCTACCTGTCGGCCGGCCTCGAATGCACGCACCTCGAAGTGGAGGGCGATGGCCAGCACTTCCAGGCCGTGATCGTTTCGCCCGCGTTTGCCGGCAAGCGCCTGATCCAGCGCCACCAGATCGTCTACGCGGCCCTGGGCGACCGCATGCGCGAGGAAATCCACGCGCTGTCGATGAAAACCCTGACACCTGAAGAATTCCAAGGATAAGCACATGGACAAGCTCCTCATCAACGGCGGCAACCGCCTGAACGGCGACATCGCCATCTCCGGCGCGAAAAACGCCGCCCTGCCCATCCTGTGCGCGGGTCTCTTGACCGCGGGCGACCTGGACCTGACGAACGTGCCGCATTTGCACGACGTGGCCACCATGCTCAAATTGCTGGGCCAGACGGGCCTGAAAGTGCAGCAGGACGGCGACCGCGTGGTCCTCAACGGCAGCGCCATCACCACCCTGGAAGCGCCGTATGAACTGGTGAAAACCATGCGCGCCTCGATCCTCGTGCTGGGCCCCATGCTGGCACGCTTCGGCGAAGCCAAGGTCTCGCTGCCGGGCGGCTGCGCCATCGGTTCGCGCCCCGTCGACCAGCACATCAAGGGCCTGGAAGCGCTGGGCGCCGAGATCCGCATCGAAGCGGGCTACATCTACGCCAAGTGCGCCAAGCTGAAAGGCGCGCGCATCGTCACCGACATGATCACCGTCACCGGCACCGAAAACCTGCTGATGGCCGCGACCCTGGCCGAAGGCGAGACCATCCTGGAAAACGCCGCCTGCGAACCGGAAGTGACCGACCTGGCGCACCTGCTGGTGGCCATGGGCGCGAAGATCGACGGCATCGGCACCAGCCGCCTGGTGATCCAGGGCGTGGACGCCTTGCACGGCGCCTCGCACGCGGTGATCGCCGACCGCATCGAAACGGGTACCTTCCTGTGCGCCGTGGCGGCCACCGGCGGCGACATCACCCTGCGCAACGTGCGCACGGACATCCTCGACGCGGCGCTCGACAAGCTGCGCGCCATGGGCCTGACGATGACCTTCGGCGCCGACTGGATCCGCGCCGAGATGTCGGCCCGTCCGAATCCCGTCAGCTTCCGCACCACGGAATATCCGGGCTTCCCGACCGACATGCAGGCGCAGTTCATGGCCGTCAACACGATCGCCAACGGCGCCAGCCGCGTCACCGAGACGATCTTCGAGAACCGCTTCATGCACGTGCAGGAAATGAACCGCCTGGGCGCCGACATCACCATCGAGGGCAACACGGCCATCATCGCCGGCGTCAAGCAGCTGCGCGGCGCGCCCGTGATGGCGACCGACCTGCGCGCCTCGGCGTCGCTGGTGATCGCCGCCCTGGCGGCCGACGGCGAAACGCTGATCGACCGCATCTATCACCTCGACCGCGGCTACGACCGCATGGAAGTGAAATTGTCGGCAGTTGGCGCCAACATCGTACGCATCAAGTAACGCCTGTCAAAACCTACTGCGCGTCGTGCTTTGCGGCCTGCGATGCTCACTGTACCTTCGTACAGTTGCGCTTCTCGACCACAAATCACTTTCGCTCGCTACGGTTTTGTCAGGTGTTGTAAATCATAAATGAGTAAGGAACGAGCATGAACGGATCGAACAACGGCGACAGCTCCCAGCTGATCCTGGCGCTCTCGAAGGGCCGCATTTTTGAGGACACCATGCCGCTGCTGGAAGCGGCCGGCATCAAGGTGCTGGAAAATCCGGAGACTTCGCGCAAGCTGATTTTGGCCACCAACGATCCGAACGTGCGCGTCATCATCGTGCGCGCCAGCGACGTGCCGACCTACGTGCAGTACGGCGCGGCCGATTTCGGCGTGGCGGGCAAGGATGTCTTGCTGGAACACGGCGGCGAAGGCCTGTACCAGCCGATCGACCTGAATATCGCCTCCTGCCGCATGTCGGTGGCGGTGCAGGCCGGTTTCGACTATGAAAAGGCCGTGCACCAGGGCGCGCGTTTGCGCGTGGCCACCAAGTTCGTGCACACGGCGCGCGAGCATTTCGCCGCCAAGGGCGTGCACGTCGACCTGATCAAGCTGTATGGCTCGATGGAGCTGGCACCGTTGGTCGGCCTGTCCGACGCCATCGTCGATCTGGTCAGCACGGGCAGCACCCTGCGCGCGAACAACCTCGTCGAGGTCGAGCACATCATGGAAATTTCGTCGCGCCTGGTGGTCAACCAGGCGGCATTAAAGCTCAAGCGCGAGCGCTTGCAGCCGATTATCGAGGCGTTTGAACGCGCCTCGCAAGCCTAGACACATTCAGTAGCAGAAAGCCGATTATGCCGATACAGATACGCAAGCTCGATTCAAGCCAGGAAGGTTTCCAACAATCGCTCGACACGCTGCTGGCGTTCGAGGCGGGCACCGATGCAGCGATTGAAACGTCGGTCGCAAAAATCCTGGCCGACGTGAAAACGCGCGGCGACGCCGCCGTCCTGGAGTACACCAACCGTTTCGACCGTATCCCGCATGGCGGCGCGGCGGAAATGGCGGCGTTTGATATTTCGCAATCCGAACTGCAGGCGGCCCTGAACGGCCTGCCGTCGGCGCAGCGCGAGGCGCTGCAGATCGCCGCCCAGCGCATCCGCGCCTTCCACGAACGCCAGCGCGAGGAATTGCGCGGTTTTACTTACACCGAGCCCGATGGCACGGTGCTGGGACAGAAGATCACGCCGCTGGACCGCGTCGGCATCTACGTCCCGGGCGGCAAGGCGGCGTATCCGTCGTCCGTGCTGATGAACGCCATTCCCGCGCACGTGGCGGGCGTGGGTGAGATCATCATGGTGGTGCCGACGCCCGATGGCGTGAAAAACCAGATGGTGCTGGCCGCCGCCGCGATCGCCGGCGTGACGCGCGTGATCACCATCGGCGGCGCGCAAGCCGTCGGCGCGCTGGCTTACGGCACGCAGACGATTGCCGCCGTGGATAAAATCGTCGGCCCCGGCAACGCCTATGTGGCGGCCGCCAAGCGCCGCGTGTTCGGCATCGTCGGCATCGACATGATCGCGGGACCTTCCGAAATCCTGGTGCTGTGCGACGGCACGACGGACCCGGACTGGGTGGCGATGGACCTGTTTTCGCAGGCCGAGCACGACGAACTGGCGCAGGCGATCCTGCTGTGCCCCGACGCGGAATATATCGCGCAAGTGGAGGAGAGCATCGCCAAGCTGTTGCCGACGATGCCGCGCCAGGCCACCATCAGCACCTCGCTGGCCGACCGCGGCGCCCTGATCAAGGTGCGCAGCATGCAAGAGGCGTGCGAAATCGCCAACGCCATCGCGGCGGAGCACCTGGAAATCTCGGCGGACAACCCGCAGCAGTGGGCCGAGCAGATCCGCCACGCGGGCGCCATGTTCCTGGGCCGCTTCTCGTCCGAATCGCTGGGCGACTATTGCTGCGGTCCCAATCACGTGCTGCCGACGTCGCGCACGGCGCGCTTCTCGTCGCCGCTGGGCGTGTACGACTTCCAGAAACGCTCGTCCATCATTCACGTCAGCGAGGCGGGCGCGCAAACCCTGGGCCGCGTCGCCGCCACGCTGGCGTATGGCGAAGGCTTGCAGGCGCACGCGCGCAGCGCCGAACTGCGTCTGAAGCCGCAGCCATGACGACGATGGCGGATCAGCCGGACTGGGTCAACCGGGTCTATTGCGAAGACGCGCTGGCGGGGCTGGCGCGCATTCCCGATGGCTCGGTGGACCTGATCCTGACGGATCCGCCGTACAACCTGGGCAAGGATTACGGCAATGCGTCGGACCAGCAGTCGGTGGCCGATTACCTGCGCTGGACGGAAGAATGGATCGATGCGGCGCTGCCCAAGCTAAAAGCCAACGGCAGCCTGTACATCTTTCTGACCTGGCGCTATTCGCCGGAAATCTTCGTCATGCTGAAACAGCGCATGGCGATGATGAATGAAATCATCTGGGACCGCCGCGTGCCGTCCATGGGCGGCAGCGTGCGCAGCTTTTCATCGGTGCACGACACCATCGGCTTCTTCGTCAAGCGCAAGGATTACTACTTCGACCTTGACGCGGTGCGCATCGCCTACGACGCGGCCACCAAGAAAGCCCGTTCGCGCTCGATCTTCATCGGTGCGAAATGGCTGGAAGTGGGCTACAACCCGAAAGACCTGTGGAGCGTGTCGCGCCTGCACAAGGAACACCCGGAACGGGCCGACCACCCGACGCAAAAGCCGCTCGAAATCATCGAGCGCATGCTCAAGGCCTCGTGCCCGCCGGGCGGCGTGGTGCTCGACCTGTTCATGGGCAGCGGCACCACGGCCCTGGCCGCCAAGCGCTGCGGGCGCGATTTCGTCGGCTTTGAACTCAATCCCGACTACTGCGCCATCATCGAACAGCGCCTGGCGGCCCTCGCGCAGGAGCTGGCAGCACCGGCCGCGACCAAGCCAGCCAAGGCGGCGAAAAAGCCGGCGGCGGTCAGAAAAACGGCTGCCGTGAAAAAGCCGCCCGCCGTGAAAAAAGCGCCGGCCCGCAAGGCGCGCAGCGCCAGCGTGCCGGAAGACGTCGTCATTTAGTCTCCATTTCATTTCATCAGGAGTGTTTGCAGCATGTTTTTCCTCGATCAGTTAATCAGCAACACCGTGCGCGCCGATGTGCGGGCCGTCAAGGGCTACCAGGTCGCCGATGCCAGTGGCTACATCAAGCTCGATGCGATGGAAAACCCGTATCCGCTGCCGCAGCATCTGCGCGAGGAACTGGGCGCGCGCCTGGCCGGCGTGGCGCTGAACCGCTATCCGCCATCGTACGCCAGCCTGCAGGCGGCCATCTGCGCCAATCTGGGCGTGCCCGCCGGCTACGACGTCATGCTGGGCAACGGTTCCGATGAACTCATTTCCATCCTGGCCATGGCGTGCGCCCGCCAGGAGCCGGGCCAGCGCGCCGTGCTGCTGGCACCCGTGCCGGCCTTCGTCATGTATGCGCGCTCGGCGCAGTTTGCCGGCATGGATTTCGTCGGCGTGCCGCTGCAGGCCGACTTCAGCCTGGACATGCCGGCCATGCTGGCGGCCATCGAAGCGCACCGCCCGGCGCTGGTCTTCCTCGCCTATCCGAACAACCCGACGGGCAACCTGTTTGCCACTGCCGACATCGAACGCCTCCTTGCCGCCCTCGGCGACACGGGCATCGCCGTCGTCGACGAAGCCTACGAGCCGTTCGCGCAGCACAGCTTCATGGGCCGCCTGCCCGAATATGAAAACCTGGTGGTGATGCGCACCGTGTCGAAACTGGGCCTGGCCGGCATCCGCCTCGGCTACATGTCGGCCGCGCCGGCCCTGCTGGCGCAGTTCGAGAAAGTGCGTCCGCCGTACAATGTGAATGTGCTGACGCAGGCGGCGGCCGAATTCGCGCTCGAGCACCTCGACGTGCTCAACGCGCAGGCGGATTTGCTCAACAGCGCGCGCGACGACCTGGCACGATGCCTGGCGGAGCTGCCCGGCGTGACGGTCTTTCCCTCGAAGGCAAATTTTCTTCTGATTCGTGTGGCGGATTCCGACGATGTTTGCGCAAAACTGCTTGCCCGCAGGGTTTTAATTAAAAATATGAGTAAAATGCATGCTGCGCTGGCCAATTGCCTGCGCATCAGCGTCAGCACCCCGGAAGAAAATTCCCTTTTTTACGATGCCTTCAAGGCATCCCTCGTTTAGCCTACCGCCAGAGCCTCCCATGAACCGCACCGCAGAAATCACGCGCAACACCAATGAGACGCAAGTTCGCGTCGCCCTCAACCTGGACGGCACGGGCCAGCAAAAGCTCAACACCGGCGTGCCCTTCCTCGACCATATGCTGGACCAGATCGCCCGCCACGGCCTGATCGACCTGGATATCGAAGCGACGGGCGACGTGCATATCGACAACCACCACACGGTGGAAGACGTGGGCATCACGCTGGGCATGGCCGTGGCCAAGGCCATCGGCGACAAGAAGGGCATCCGCCGCTACGGCCACGCGTATGTGCCGCTGGACGAGGCGCTGTCGCGCGTGGTGCTCGATTTCTCGGGCCGCCCGGGCATCGAGTACCACATCCCGTTTACGCGCGCCATGATCGCCGGCTTCGACGTCGACCTGACGCTGGAATTTTTCCGCGGCTTCGTCAACCATGCGGGCGTGACCTTGCATATCGACAACTTGCGCGGCACGAATGCCCACCATCAGTGCGAAACCGTGTTCAAGGCCTTTGGCCGCGCGCTGCGCATGGCTGCCGAGCTCGACGAGCGCGCGGCCGGCATCATTCCATCGACCAAGGGCAGCCTGTAAGCGCCGCGCTCGCTATATTGTAGATTCCGGGATCAAACATGAATAAAATTGTGGTGGTGGATTACGGCATGGGCAATCTGCGCTCGGTAGCGCAGGCGCTGCGTGCCGTGGCGCCGGAAGCCGATGTGCGCATTTCCGGCCTGGCGCAAGACATCGACAGCGCCGACCGCATCGTCTTGCCGGGCCAGGGCGCCATGCCCGACTGTATGCGCAGCCTGCGCGATTCGGGCGTATTGGAGGCGCTGCTGCGCGCCGCCGACAGCAAGCCCGTGCTGGGTGTGTGCATCGGCGAGCAAATGCTGTTCGACGGCAGCGAAGAGGGCGACGCGGCCGGCTTGGGCTTGCTGCCAGGCAAAGTCGTGCGTTTCCAGCTCGACGGCCAGGTGCAGGAAGACGGCTCGCGCTTCAAGGTGCCGCAAATGGGCTGGAACCAAGTGCGGCAAACGGCGTCCCATGTCATGTGGGATGGTATCGCCGACAATGCGTATTTTTACTTTGTGCACAGCTATTTTGCTCAACCTCAAGAGGCCGCGCACACGGTGGGTGAGACTATCTATGGCGCGCCGTTCGCCTGCGCCGTCGCCCGTGATAATATTTTCGCGACACAGTTTCACCCTGAAAAAAGCGCTGCCGCTGGCTTGCAGCTGTACAAGAACTTCGTTCACTGGCAACCTTGACGTTGGTTTTCCGGCTTTTTTTCCGCCCCTCACTCACTTTTAAATCACACTGACCATGCTGCTCATTCCCGCCATCGACCTGAAAGACGGTCACTGCGTACGCCTGAAACAAGGCGATATGGAACTTGCCACCGTATTTTCCGAAGACCCGGCCGAAATGGCCCGCCATTGGCTGATGCAAGGCGCGCGCCGGCTGCATTTGGTCGACCTGAACGGCGCCTTTGCCGGCAAGCCGAAGAACGAGGGCGCCGTGAAAGCCATCCTGAAAGCCGTGCAGGATTTCGCCGCGGAAAACGACATCGAGGAAATCCCCGTGCAACTGGGCGGCGGCATCCGCGACCTCGACACCATCGAGCGCTACCTCGACGCCGGCATCACCTACATCATCATCGGCACGGCGGCCGTGAAAAGCCCCGGCTTCCTGCACGACGCCTGCGGCGCCTTCCCGGGCCACATCATCGTCGGCCTCGATGCCAAGGATGGCAAAGTGGCAACGGATGGCTGGAGCAAGATGTCGGGCCACGAAGTGATCGACCTGGCCAAGAAATTCGAAGCCTACGGCGTCGAATCGATCATCTACACGGACATCGGCCGCGACGGCATGATGGGCGGCATCAATATCGAGGCCACCGTCAAGCTGGCGCAAGCCGTCAAGATCCCCGTCATCGCTTCGGGCGGCCTGCACAACATCGGCGACGTGGAAGCGCTGTGCGCGGTCCAGGCCGAAGGCATCGAAGGCGTGATCTGCGGCCGTTCCATCTATGAAGGCACGATCGACCTGGCGCAGGCGCAGGAACGCGCCGACGAACTGACCGACGCCGCCGTTTAAGCCTGCCCGGCCGGGGCGCGCCTGCGCGTGTCCTGGCCTGGCGACAATCTGGATACCATCATGCTTGCAAAACGTATCATCCCCTGCCTCGACGTGACCAATGGCCGCGTCGTCAAAGGCGTCAACTTCACGGAATTGCGCGACGCGGGCGACCCCGTGGAAATCGCCCGCCGTTATGACGAGCAGGGCGCCGACGAAATCACTTTCCTCGACATTACTGCCTCGAGCGACAACCGCGGTTTGATCTTCGACATCATCGAAGCGGTGGCGTCGCAAGTGTTCATTCCGCTGACCGTGGGCGGCGGCGTGCGCGTGGTGGAAGACGTGCGCCGGCTGCTCAACGCGGGCGCCGACAAGGTCAGCATCAACACCTCGGCCGTGACGAATCCCCAGCTGGTGTACGAGGCCTCGCAAAAGCACGGCTCGCAATGCATCGTCGTCGCCATCGACGCCAAGCAGGTGTCGCCCGGCAAGTGGGAAGTGTTTACCCATGGCGGGCGCACGGCCACGGGCCTGGACGCGTTCGAGTGGGCGCGTAAAATGGAAAGCTTGGGCGCCGGAGAAATCTTGCTCACCAGCATGGACCGCGACGGTACCAAGGTGGGCTTCGACCTGGGCCTGACGCGCGGCGTGTCCGACGCCGTCAGCATTCCCGTGATCGCCTCGGGCGGCGTGGGCGGCTTGCAGGATCTGGTCGACGGCATCAAGGTGGGGCGTGCGGACGCCGTGCTGGCCGCCAGCATCTTCCACTATGGCCAGCACACGGTGCAGGAAGCCAAGCGTTTCATGGCGCAGCAGGGCATCCCCATGCGCCTGGCGTAAAGACAAGCGGACAATATCAGCGGGATAGAAGAACATGCAGAACGGAACCATCGTAGCAAGCAATGCCAAGTGGCTGAAAAAGGTCAAATGGGACGAGCACGGCCTGGTGCCCGTGATCGCGCAGGAAGCGGGCAGCAATGACGTGCTGATGTTCGCCTGGATGAACCGCGACGCGCTGGCGCGCACGGTGGAGCTGGGCGAAGCCGTGTACTGGAGCCGTTCGCGCAAGAAACTGTGGCACAAGGGCGAAGAATCGGGCCATACGCAAAAGGTGCTGGAAATCCGCCTCGATTGCGACGAAGACGTGGTCTTGCTGAAAATCGAGCAAGCCGGCGGCATCGCCTGCCATACGGGCCGCCATTCGTGCTTCTTCCAGAAGTTCGAAGGCGACGAGAAAACGGGCGAATGGCAGATCACCGACCCCGTCCTGAAAGACCCTGAGACGATTTACGCGGAAAGCAAGAGCAAATGAGTGAAACCCTGAAGCGCCTGGCCGCCGTGATCGAATCGCGCAAGCTGGCCAACGGCGGCGACCCCGCCACCTCCTATGTCGCGCGCCTGTTCGCCAAGGGCGATGATGCCATTTTGAAAAAAATTGGCGAAGAAGCGACGGAAACGGTGATGGCCGCCAAGGATGCGCGGCGCGACAACGACCCGTCGAAGGTCCTGTACGAGTGCGCCGACCTGTGGTTCCACTCGCTGGTGATGCTGGCGCAGTTCGACCTGACGCCGCAACAGGTGCTCGACGAGCTGGCGCGCCGCGAAGGCCTGTCCGGCCTCGAGGAAAAGGCGGCGCGCAAGGACGAGTTGCGCGACGCCGGCGAAACAGACAAACACTGACCTACTGGAGCGTGCGTGGATAACTGTATTTTCTGCAAGATTGCTGCAAAACAAATTCCTTCGAGCATCGTGTATGAGGACGACGACTTGCTGGCCTTCAAGGACATCAACCCGGCCGCCCCCGTGCATCTGCTGCTGATCCCGAAGCGCCACGTGGCGACCCTGTCCGATTGCGACGACAGCCATACGGAAACGCTGGGCAAGCTGCTGCGCCTGGCGCCGAAACTCGCTGCCGAGTTCGGCTGCGCCGTCACGTATGACGCCGATGGCACGCCTGCCGGCGGCTTCAAGACCATGATCAACAGCGGTCCGAACGGCGGGCAAGAGGTGTATCACTTGCACATGCACGTGTACGGCGGTCCCCGTCCCTGGCGCGGCCAGCACTGATTTCGCCGCGCGCCGGGTTCGCGTGTATACTACCGGCATTGGTTGACGCTATTCGGGCACCGTCCCGCAAGGAGAATGTGATGGGTTCATTGAGTATTTGGCACTGGGTGATCGTTCTGGTTATCGTGATGCTGGTCTTCGGCACCAAGAAACTGGGCAATATCGGCGGTGATATCGGCAAGGCCGTCAAAGGCTTCAAGGATGGCGTCAAGGGCGACGATGATGCCCCGGCAGCCAATACCCCTCCTGCTGCGCCATCGCAAGTGGCCGACAAAAGCACCATCGACGTCGAAACGAAAGAGAAAAGCAAGTCCTGATAGCGTGGCGGGGCGCTTGCCTCGTCCGGTAACAGCCCTTGTCCGCTTATGATCGATCTCGGTCTCTCTAAAATCGCCATCATCGGCGTGGTTGCGTTGATAGTCATCGGCCCTGAAAAGTTGCCGAGAGTGGCGCGCATGGCCGGCACCCTGTATGGCCGCGCGCAACGCTACCTGAACCAGGTGAAATCCGAAGTCTCGCGCGAAATTGAAATGGAAGAGCTGAAAAACCTGCAGAAGGAAGTGCAGGATGCGGCCCATTCCGTCCAGCAAAGCGTGGAGAAATCCATGCATGGCGTGGAAAATTCGATTTCCGGCAACCTGGCCGAGGTGGAAAACGCCTGGCGCGGTGATTCCAGTTCGTATGAGGGGCATCACGATGCCCATGAAGCCATGCTGCGCGCCACCAACGATGACCTGGCCCGCAAGGCGCGCGAATTCCGCCGCAAGAAACTGGTGCGCAATTCCGCCGTTCCTGGCTGGTACAAGCAGCGCCATGGCGGCAAGCAGCACGTGCAGTCGGCGGCCGCCCGCGTGGCGCGCTTTCGTCCGCGCGCCAGTTCCTCCTCCTTTTACTCATGAGTAGCAAATCCCCGGTGGAAGAAACCTTTATCTCGCATCTGGTCGAGCTGCGCAACCGCCTCGTCAAGGCCTCGATCGGCATCGCCGTCGTCTGCGCCGTGCTGTTTTACTGGCCCGGCCCTTCGCATATCTACGATTTTATCGCCGCGCCGATGATCGCCTCGCTGCCTGCCGGCTCGAAAATGATCGCCACCGGGGTCATCTCGCCGTTCCTGGTGCCGATGAAAGTGACGCTGGTGATCGCCTTCATCGTCGCCTTGCCCTGGGTGCTGTACCAGATGTGGGCGTTTATCGCCCCCGGCCTGTACACGCATGAAAAGCGTTTGATCGCGCCGCTGGTCATCTCCTCGTCGCTGCTGTTCATGGCCGGCGTGGCCTTCTGCTATTTCTTTGTGTTCGGCCGCGTGTTCCACTTCATCAGCGATTTTTCGCCGTCGTCGATCGCGGTAACGCCGGACATCGAAAACTACCTCGATTTCGTCATGTCGATGTGCCTGGCCTTCGGCGCCACGTTCGAGGTGCCCGTGGTGGTGGTGATCCTCGTGCGCATGGGGCTCGTTTCCATCGCGAAACTCAAGGAAGTGCGTCCCTACATCATCGTCGGCGCCTTCGTGATTGCCGCCATCGTCACGCCGCCGGACGTCGTCAGCCAGTTCTCGCTGGCCATTCCGATGTGCCTGTTGTTCGAGCTGGGCCTGCTGGTGGCGCCCATCTTCGTCAAGGCCACCCAGGCGCCGGAAGAAGCATCCTAGACGCGCTACCATACTCGCAGGCAAAAGCCGCTGACCTCCCCCGGGAGCAGCGGCTTTTTCATTGGCGGGAAAGTTGGTGCGCGCTTACTGCAGCATCAGCTTGCTGAGGATGCCCAGGTTGAGCAGGATTAAGGTGCTCATCATCCAGTAGACGTGTTTCATGTCGGCGCCCTGGCGCAAGTCCAGGCGTTCCAGGCGGGCGTTGAATTTTTGCTCCAGGGCATCTATTTTGGTGTCGAGCCTGAGCTCCAGCGCATCGATCTTCACCTCCAGGGCGCTTACTTTGGTATCGACGTTTTGCGCCACCAGCTTGATTTCCCCCAGCAGATTGCGCTCCAGCGCCGCCAGCTCGCCATGCACGACGACGGCAGAGCCCAGTACCTCGCCCAGGGCCGTCGCATGGGCTTCCGCCTGCTGCGTGGGCACGCCCGCCGAGGCGAGGCGTTTGGCGTAATCGAGGGTGTCGAACTGGATGGGCATATGCATGGACGCTCCTGATTCTCACCCTAGCAGAAAAATCGGCAATTGCCAGTGAGGAGTGCGGTGGCGCCTGCCTTCCCGTCAGCTTAATAGACGGGGATGCCGGTGGTTTGCGGCGGCGCAAACGCATGCAAAAAGGGCGCCGCGGCGCCCTTTGCAAGCTGAGGAGGCGTGCGAGTTAATTCATCAATTCCTTGATGACTTTCACGGGCGCGCTGCCGTAGCTGAGGAATTGCTCGTGGAAATCCTTCAGCACGAACTTGTTGCCCAGCGCTTGCTTGCGCTGTTCGCGCAAGTCCATGATTTCGCTGTAGCCGCTGAAATAGCTGGTCAGCTGAACCGAGCTCAACTGCACGCGGCGCCATTTCTCCGTGGCTTCGCGCTTGGTCTGGAAGGCCTGGCGCGTCAGCAGGTCGAGCGCCTGCGCTTCCGTCATGCCCAGCACGTGCACGCTGTAGTCGAGGATCGTGTTGGTGACGCTGCGCAAATTCCATTTCGAATACATCAGCCACATTTCCGGCGCATTGTTGCCATAGCCCGATTCGAGCATCATGCGCTCGCCATACACGGCCCAGCCTTCGATCATGGCGCCATTGCCGAAGATCGATTTGACCAGCGACGGCGACTTGTTGGCGTACACGAGCTGCGTGTAGTGGCCGGGGATGGCTTCGTGGATGTTCAGGATCTGCAAGATCCAGTGGTTGTATTCGCGCAAGCTGCTTTCCGCCTGTTCCGGCGTTTCGCCGTCGAGCGGCGTCACGTTGTAATAGGTGCGGTCCTGCGGGCGGTAGGGGCCGGGCGCCTCGATGCTGGCGCCGGCCACGCCGCGCTGGTAGGCGGGCGTTTCACGCACGACGAGGGGCTTTTTCGGGTCCATCGTCAGCAGGTTGTGGCTGGTCACCCATTCCTGCAATTCCGGGATCTGGCGGCGGATTTCCGGCACGAAGTCGGCGGGGGCCACGTGGTTGCTGGACAGCTTGTCGATCACCATGCCGATCTTCGCCGTGCGGTCCGCCGGCTTGGCCGTGCTGCCCATGGTTTTCACCCACAGCTCGTCGGACAAGGTGTCCATGTGCTCGAGCAGCTTTTCGCGCGCGGCCAGGGCTTTCTGGTACATCTGCTCGGCGCTGACGCTGGCCTGGATATCGTAGGCGAATTTCTGTTCATATAAATCCTTGCCGATGCGGAAGGAGCGCGCATTGCCGTTCTGCGCCAGCGCGGCATCCTGTTCCGTCAGCCAGGCCGCATAGCCTTGCACGGCCGTGCGGGCCGCGGCGATGCGGGCGTTGTACAGCTGTTTTTCCGCCGGCGTCAGGATGGAGCCCTGTGCCGTCTTGTTCAGGTCGTCAAGCACGCTGAGCACGCCGGCGCTCTGGGCGATGGCCAGCTGCGTGTGTTCGCGCGTGGGATTGACGATGCTGGCGCGCGCGGCCGCATAGTATTGCGGCACGCTGGCGATGCGCTTGAGCAAGGTGCGCAGGCGCTGCGGCTGGGACGCGTATTCCGTGTTGAGGATGAAATCGATGGAGCCAGCCACGTTGTACTGGGCGGGATTCCATTCGAATTCGCGGAAGGTGGTCAGATACCAGCGGTCCGATTGCAATTTATTCGTCAGCAAGGCCAGGTCGGTGCGTTGCTTGTCCGACATTTTGCCGGCATTCAGCTTGCCGAACTTGCCCAGCCATTCTTCGATGAAGGCCAGCTGCTTCTGGCGGCTGGCCGCGTCGGGAATGCTCAGGTTGGCGGCGCCATCGTACTTGCCGACCGAAATCGCGCTTTCCGGATCCAGGCGCCACAGGGCCGTGAGGAACTGGCCGCTGAGGTTATTCATGGAGCGGTCGCTGCTGTTCTCGCTGGCGACGGCCGCGACCGTGGCTGCCGTGGCCGCCGTGACGACGGCCGCTTTCTTGCCGACGGTTTTTTTCTTGCTGCTGCTGGTGCCGGCCTTGCCGCTTTTCTGCGGCTTCTTGGCGGCGCTGGCCGGTGTCAGGGTAAAAGCCATCATCAATGCGGCGAGCGCAACTTTATTTTTGATCAGCATAGTTTATCTCTTGAATATTTTGCCGTTTGTTCTCATCAGGAAATAATAAACTGATAATATAAGTAACAAACAACTATTGAAAGGTTGGCCTTGCTTGCCTGGGCGGCCCAAAGATTAGCATTAATTGCCGCCGCTGCGCAGTTTTTTGCGCCGGGAGCGGCGCCGCGCTAGACGACGATGGCGCTGCTGCGCAGCATGTCCTGGTGGCGCGCATTGATGGCCGCCACGGCATCCTTGCCGCGCGCCATGCCGGTGGCGTGGATTTCCGTTTCCTGCGTGTAGCGCTGGCCGACGCGCACCGTGTAGGACTGGAACAGCCAGCTCCAGAAGTTGGTTTCATAGTCGGCTTCATCCATGTCGCGCCATTTGACGCCCGTGAGTTTCTTTTTCCACGGCAAGATGCCGGACGCCAGCCACACGCCCGCTTCGTCGTAGTACAGCTGATAGCTGCGGATGGTCAGCAGGCGGTAGCCGACGATCAGCGCCGAGCCGATCAGCACCACGAAGGCAGCGCGCGCGTTGTACTTGAAGGCCAGCGGCAGGGCGGCAAAGAACAGCAGCACGGCGATGATGAAGGTGCTGACATAGGCGGTCCAGGATTTGCCGCACAAAAAGGTGGCGCGCTGGCCGGCGCTGGTGGCGATATAGTCGGTCATGGCGTGGCATCAAAACAGGGAAAAACGATCATCGCATGGAACGCGGCTTGCCCGTGCATTTTTTCAAGCTCATCGCTTCAAGCCCTCCTGCAGCATGCCCAGCATGTCATTGGCCGACATGCGCGCGGCCGCGTCGCTGCCTTCCAGCAGACTGTCGGCCAGATCGCGCTTGTGCTGGTGCAATTCGACGATGCCTTCCTCGATCGTGTGTTTCGCCACCAGCCGGTAAATGGTAACGGGGCGCAATTGCCCCATGCGATGGGCGCGGTCTGAGGCCTGGTCTTCCACGGCCGGGTTCCACCACGGGTCCATGTGGATCACGTAATCGGCCGCCGTCAGGTTGATGCCCATGCCGCCCGCCTTCAGGCTGATCAGGAAGACGTCGCCGTCTCCCGCCTGGAAGGCATCCACGCGGCGCTTGCGCTCCTGCATGGGCGTGCTGCCGTCGAGATACTGATAACTGACGCCATGCTGCTCCAGGTGCTTGCGGATGAGTGTCAAATGGTCGACGAACTGGCTGAAGACGAGCACCTTGTGGCGGTTTTCCAGCAAGCCCGACAGCAGTTCGGCGAAGGCGGCCAGCTTGCTGCTGGCCAGGCCCAGTTCCGGCGCCACCAGTTGCGGATTGCAGCAGGCGCGGCGCAGTTTCATGATCTCGGCCAGGATCTGGATGGCCTTTTTCGAGGCCGGTCCTTCCACCATGGCCAGCTTTTCCAGCGCTTCGCGGCGCAAGGATTCGTACAGCGCCGTTTCCTGCGGCGACAATTCCACTTCCAGCACGATTTCCGTGCGTGACGGCAATTCTGACAGCACTTGCGTCTTCGTGCGGCGCAGGATGAACGGCGCGATCAGGCGGCGCAGCCGCAGGCGCGCGCCGGCCGCCGCCCGCTTGTCCTGATCCTTTTCGATCGGTCCCGCAAAACGCAAATTGAACTGGTCCAGGGTGCCCAGCAAGCCCGGGTTAATAAAACGGAACAGATTCCACAGTTCGCCCAGGTGGTTTTCCAGCGGCGTGCCGCTGGCCACCATGCGGAAGTCGCCTTGCAGGGCCATCACGGCTTGCGAGCGCTTGGTGGCGCCATTCTTGATCGCCTGCGCTTCGTCGAGCACGATCGTATGCCAGCGCACGCCGGCAAACATGGCAGCTTCCTGCTGCAGCAAGCCATAGCTGGCCACCACCACGTCGAACGGCTGCAAGGTGTCGAGCATGTCGGCCCGGTCGCCGCTGCCGAACAGTTTGACGTTCAAGGTCGGCGCGAAGCGCTGCGCTTCGCTGATCCAGTTCATGCACACGGACGTGGGGGCGACGACGAGGGTGGGGCCGTTCGGCGCGCGCGCCAGGATCAGCGCCAGCGCCTGTAGCGTCTTGCCGAGTCCCATGTCGTCGGCCAGGCAGGCGCCCACGCCCCAGTGCGCCAATCGCGCCAGCCATTCGTAGCCGGCCAGCTGGTAATCGCGCAAGTCGGCCTGCAGGGTGCTGGGCAGCTGCGGTTGATAGTCGTCGAGCGCGCGCAGGCGCAGCAGGTGTTCGCGCCACAGTTTGTCGGCCTTCACGCCGCCCGCATCGTTGGCCAGCTCTTCCAGCGCAAACGCGGCCAGCGGGTGGATGTGCACGCCATCGGCATGCGCTTCGCCATACGCGGCCAGTTCCGACAGGCGCCGGTGCAATTCATCGCTGAGGGCGAGGAACTGGTTGTCGCCCAAGGCCACGAAGCGGCTTTTATTGTTCTGCATCAAATCGAGCAGCGCGCGCAAATCCATGACCTTGTCTTCATCGATCTGCACTTCGCCGCTGGCGGCAAACCAGTCTTTTTCGCTCTTGATATTCAGGCGCATCTGGCCGCTGTCGATGCGCTTCGACACGCGCATGGTTTCGCCTTCGGGCCAGGCCAAGACCATGCCGGCGGGGTCGAGCGATTGCAGCTCCACCAGCAATTGCAGGCCCAGCGCTGGCTGGCCCAGCAGCCACTCGCCATGCTCTTCTTCCGCCTCTTCCAGCACCAGGCAACGTCCAATCAGCTGGCGCTGCGCTTCGCGTTCCGCATTCAGGTCGCGCCGCGCTTGCACGGCCCGGCCCGCCACATCGGCAAACACGCTTTCGGCGCCGCTGCCCGGTGCGTAATAGGCGCCGTTGTCGAGCAGCGGGCGCACGAGAATCTGCATTTTCAAACCCTGCTGGTAGGGCAGCAGGTGTACGTGCAGGCGGTGGTCGGCCGTGATGACTTCCGCATCGCCCGCGCCGCCGCCGATGTCCGATTGCACGGTGACCATGGACGAGATGGCGCCGATCGCCTGCATCACCTGTTTTTCCGCATGCAGGGGCACGGACAGGCCCAGGCCCACGATGGCGCCGATGCGCCGGTGTTCGTCGAGGATGTGCACCACGCGCAGGCGCGTCGGCGTCTCGCGCTGCACGACGACATTGCCGCCGTTGTCGGGCAAGGGCGGCTGCATGCCCAGCCACAGCTGTCCCTCGTGCGATTTGATCAGGAGCTCGGGCGCGCCGGCGATCAGTTCCACGCGCGTGTCGGGGTGGTCAAGCCAGAAGACGAGCGGGTGGCCCACCAGCAAGATGGCGGCCTTGTCGAGCTCGATTTCATAGCGCGGTGCCGATGAATAGTATTGCTTGAACGGCGCGATGCTGCCCGCCGCGCGCGCGTCCTGCGGCGTGAGGAAATCGATGTCGCCCGCCTCTTCCGCCAGGCGTTTGAGGCCCATGGCGCGGCCCTTGCTCCAGCCGCCCCGCGCGTCGCGTTTCTGCTCGCGCACTTCCACGGCCGTCAAGCCGAAGCGCGGGTCGAACGCCACCAGCCACACGAGGCGCGAGACGCTGCCGATGGCTTCGGCGGGCGTGTTCTGCTGCAGGTTGATCAGGGCGCTCAGCTGGCGCTGCCACGCTTCCTGGCGCTCGAACCACGGCGCCATGTCCGTCAGACCGTGCTGCGCGCGCTTGGCCGTCGCATAGCGCTCCTGCTGCGGTTCGCCCAGCAAGCCCAGCAAGCCGGCCGCCTGCGCCGCGATCAGGTCGTAGCCGGCCGCGTCCGCTTGCTGCACAAGCGATCGCAGCTGGTCCTTGCGTTCGCTCAATTGCGGCAGCGCCAGCCAGTAGTACAGCAAGGCCTGGAACAGCTGCGCCTGCAGTGCCGTTTCCCAGCTGCGCGTAGGGATACTGTCCGCCTGCTGCACGCCGGCGCGCACCAGGCGCAAGGTGTTCAGTTGCTGGTAGACGATGCTGTCGTGGTTCGGTTGCGCATGCAGCGCGATATCGAGGTAGGTTTCCGCGCTTTTCAGCAGCTTGGCATCGTTGCCGCGCAGCAGGGCCAACACGTACAGGTGGCCGCCGATGCCCGTAAAACACAGCTTGCGCTTGCCCGTTTCCTTGCGCAGCCCTTTCAAGGCCGTTTCGAAGCCCGCCACGGCGTGGGCGTGTTCGCCGCGCAACAGGGCGATGCTGCTGTCGATAAACAGCGCCTGCGGCCCCTGCTGGCCCGCCAGGTAGCGCGCGGCCGCGTCGAGTTCGCCGCACAGCAGGGCGTCCTCGGCCAGGGCCAGCGGCAGGGCTGCGCCGATGTGGTCGCCGGCGGCCGCCTGGCGCGCATGGTGGGCGCGCGCGTACGCGCGGATGGCGTGCGCCGTGGCCGGTTCGCGCGGGGCGTTGCCCAGCAGCACGGCGAGGATGTCGTCCTGCAATTGCGGCATGACGAAAGACAACATTTCCGGCTCGAACGGCCGGCCGAAGATCTCGATCAGCGGATGCAGCTGCTGCGCTTCATAGCAGGCCATGCAGGCGGCCAGGATGGCGGCCACCTGGCGCACCTCGTCGTTGCGCAAGAGGGCGATGCGCAGGCGCGCCACGCCTTGGCGGTAGCTGCGCAGCTCCACATAGCCATCCCAGTTGCGGCGCACGGGGTTGATCAGCTCGATGGCCTGGCACAGGTCGCGAAATACCAGGTGCTCGATGGCGGCGCGCATGGCGGGCCAGCGCAATTTCGCCTCGCAGGCATAGCCCCGTCCCACCACTTCGGACGCCAGCGCGTGGCGCGTCAAATGTTGCAGCATGCCCGTGACGGTAAGCAGGGCGAACGGCGTGCCGTCCGGCTCGACGACATTGGCGCGCTGCAAGTGTTCATACACGGCATGCTTGCCCACCGGTTCGCCCGCGATGGCCAGCAAGGCCAGGATCATCTGTTCATGCTGCTCCAGGGCGGCGAATTCATCCAGCAAGCGCTGGTCTGCATGCGGGTCGGTCATGCGGGCAAGTTGGCGATGTGCACGGGCGGCTCGCCGGCCGCCACGGGCAGGCCGAATACGCGCTGGTAGAAATACAGTTCCGCTTCCAGCGTGCACACGATGTTTTCCGCCTTGCGGAAGCCGTGGCCCTCGCCTTCGAGCGGCACATACGCGACGGGCACGCCGCGCGCCTGCAGGGCGTCGACCATCAGCTGCGACTGCTGCGGCGGCACCACCTTGTCATCGAGGCCTTGGAAGAAGATCATCGGGCGCGACAATTTATCCGTGTGGTGGATGGGCGAGCGCTCGCGGTACAGCGCCTCGGCTTGCGGCTGCGAAGCGATCAGGTAATCGGTGTAGCGCGATTCGAACTTGTGCGAATCGTCGTCCAAGCCTTTCAGGTCGGATACGCCATAGTAACTGGCGCCCGCCTTGAAGACGTCGTGGAAGGTCAGGGCGCACAGGGTCGTCAGGCCGCCCGCGCTGCCGCCGCGCACGATCAGGCGTTCGGGGTCGGCCAGGCCGTTGGCCGCCAGGTAACGGGCGCCGGCGATGCAGTCTTCCACATCGACGATGCCCCATTGGCCGCGCAGCGCGTCGCGATATTCGCGGCCGAAGCCGCTGCTGCCGCCGTAGTTGACGTCGAGCACACCGATGCCGCGGCTGGTCCAGTACTGCGTCGCCAGTTTCAAGGTATTGCTGGCCATGCTGGTGGGGCCGCCATGGCTGATGACGATGACGGGTGGCAAGGTTCCCGCCGGCGCCTGCACGTCGTCATTTTTCGGCGGATAAAAGAAGGCGTAGGCCGTGCGGCCATTGCTGCTAGGGAAACTCAAGCTGCGCGGCACGGACAGGTAAGCCAGCGCGGGCAAGGCCGTGATCGACTGCGCCAGCACTTCCAGCTCATGGTTAGCCAAATCGATGCGCGCCAGTTCCAGCGCGATGGTGGGGCTGCCGCCCAGCAGCGCGACGAAGCCGGGGCCCACGCGCAGTTCGCGGATTTCCTGGTACGGGTGCGGGATCGGCTCCAGCTTGGCCGCCGCCACGTTCAGCTGCGCCAGGTAGCTGACGCCGGCCTGGATATACGTGCAGACGATCTCGTCGTCGGACAGGAAACCGTACATGCTGCCGCCGAAGGTCCAGTGCGGCGTGGCAAATTCCGCTTCCATCGGGCACAGCGCCTCGATGTCGGCGCCGTGCAGGCGGTACAAATTCCACCAGCCGCTGCTGTCGGAAACGAAGTGCAGCAAGCCGCTCGGCGACCATTCCGGCTGGCAGATCGACTCGCGCGCGCCGCCGGCGATCAGGCGCGGCGAGCCCAGCGTGCCATCCGCGTGCACGTCGGCCAGCCACAGTTCCGTGCCTTGCCACGGCAGGCGCGGGTGGTCCCAGCTGATCCAGGCCAGCTGGCTGCCGTCCGGCGACAAGCGCGGTGCGGCATAGAAATCGTGACCGCGCGCCAGCACCGTTTCGCGGCCGTCGAAGCCGACGGCGGTCAGGCAGTTTTCCGGATGCGCGTGGCCTGCGTCCGGATGCTGTTCGCGCACGGCGATCAGGCGGGCACGGGCCGCATCGACGACGAAGTCCGCGTGGCGCGTATTGCCGCCCGTGGTGAACGCTTCGGGCGCGGCGTCGCCGCTCACGCGGTACAGGCAATTGTCGGCGAAATGCGAGAAATACACGGTGTCGCCGGCAACGGCATATGCGCCGCCGCCGTATTCATGCACGCGGGTGCGCACATTGAACGGTGCCGGCGTCAGTTCATCGACCCGCGCGCCGCGCTGGCGCAGCAGGGTGTTGCGGCCCGCCTCGCTGGCGCGCCCGGCCAGCCAGAACACGTCGGCGCCGTCCGCCCCGCCCAGGGCCAGCTGCGTCAGCGGCGAGGCGCCGGCGGCGACGGTGGCCGCGCTGATCGGCGATGGCCAGATGCCATAAGGGGTGATGGATGCGGTCGAGGTCATGCGGGCTCCGTGTCGTGGTGGAAAGAGGGGGCCTCCAGGCGGCGTCAGGCAGCGCGGCGGCGTGCATCATCATAATGGAAGGTCAGGCACAACGAAAGTCATCGCTGTGCGTGGCAAATGCTGCAAAGCGGCACCGGAATCAATGAAATGGCGGCGATTGGATGCGATAATACCGCTTCTCCAAGCTCGATTGCCTGCCATGCCACAATTTGCTCCGCTCCAGAATGACACCTTCCTGCGCGCCCTGCTGCGCCAGCCGACCGAGCACACCCCTGTCTGGCTGATGCGCCAGGCGGGCCGCTACCTGCCCGAATACCGCGCCACGCGCGAGCGGGCCGGCTCCTTCCTGGGCCTGGCAAAGAATCCCGATTACGCGACCGAAGTGACCCTGCAGCCCCTGGAGCGCTTCCCGCTCGACGCGGCGATTTTGTTTTCCGACATCCTGACGGTGCCGGACGCGATGGGCCTGGGCCTGTATTTCGCCGATGGCGAAGGGCCGAAGTTCGAGCGCCCGCTGCGCACGGAACAGGACGTCAAGGCGCTGCAGGTGCCGGACCTGGCGTCGCTCGACTACGTCTTCAAGGCCGTCACGCAGATCCGCACGGAACTCAATGGCCGCGTGCCGCTGATCGGTTTTTCCGGCAGCCCGTGGACCCTGGCCTGCTACATGGTGGAAGGCGGCGGCTCGAAAGAGTTCCATACCATCAAGAAGATGCTGTACAACCGCCCGGACCTGATGCACCACATCCTGGCGATCAACGCCACCTCCGTGGCGCAATACCTGAATGCGCAGATCGATGCCGGCGCGCAAGCCGTGATGATCTTTGATTCCTGGGGCGGTGCGCTGGCCGACGGCGCCTACCAGGAATTCTCGCTGGCCTACATGCAGCAAGTGGTGGCGCAGCTGAAACGCGACAAGGATGGCGTCAAGATTCCCGCCATCGTGTTTACCAAGGGCGGCGGCCAGTGGATCGAGCAGATCGCCGACATCGGCGCCGATGCCGTGGGCCTGGACTGGACCGTCAACCTGACGCGCGCGCGCCAGCTGGTGGGGCATAAAGTGGGCTTGCAGGGCAACCTCGACCCGGCCATCCTGTTCGCCAGCCCCGAGCAGATCCGCGCGGAAGTGGCGAAAGTGCTCAACGCCTTCGGCGCGCCGTCGGCAGGCACGGGCCATGTGTTCAACCTGGGCCATGGCATTTCCCAGTTCACGCCGCCGGAATCCGTGGCGGCCATGGTGGAAGCCGTGCACAGCATGAGCCGCGCCATGCGCAGCGGCCAGTAAGCAAGCGCATCCCCTGGCGCAGGGGCAGAAAAGGCAGGCTTTCCGGTGGAAGCCTGCCTTTTTCTTTGCTGCACCCTAGCAAGAAAATACCGACTTATGCACATTTTTTTTTGCTGCGGAAATAACAGGCAGTGTCAAAGCCATGCCCGGGGGAGCTTTGCAAGTGCTTGATTATTAAGAGATAAAAAATGCCTTGTTCGGCGGACTTTGTTGCTATTGATAAGGTTATTCTTTCGTCCGCCAGCCTTATTCCTTCATTGTCCACAAAGTTATCAACAGATTCTGTGGATAAAATTGAAAAGTATTTTGTTAACCGATACTTAGCGACGATGTTCAGGTTTCACCTGAAGTGCATGTTGCAGTGCATGATAATTGAACAATGTTTCGCCGTCCGTCAGGTAAAACCGAACGCTTGCCCGGCAATTGTCAATTTTGCCGCATGCGGCCCGTGTTTTTCCGCATAGGGCGCATCAAAACGGTGCGGATTGCTGTATAAAAAAATCATAAATGGTTCAGTTATGCACAGCGGCGGAAATGTCCCACGGATTTGGCGCTTCCCGGGCATCAATTTTTAAGCCATTGATTTTAAATGGTTAATTTTTCTTGCGTGCCGCTCTTGACGGCGATCGAAATTTTCTATCCACATTTTTCTGAAAGTTAATTTTGCTTTGTCCACAAAGTTATCCACAGAATTTTCTTCTGGCACGATGACACGCCGTGCTGTCTGCCGTTAGGCGTTTGACGGACGAAACAAGTATCATGGCCCGCTGGCTTGATGCCGGACATCCCGCCGCGCCGTCGCCCCTGCGGCGCGCTTTTTTATTGAGATAGGCCATACCTCCATGCCGCAGTGCCTTTTGACGTCGTGCATCCTGAAAATCGCGCTCGACACGCCCCTGAACGCCCTGTTCGACTACCGCTGGAACGGGGCGGCGGATGCCGGCGTGGACGCTGCCGTGCCGCTGCCGCAAGTGGGGCAGCTGGCGCTGGTGCCGTTCGGCCGGCGCGAAGTGATGGGGCTGATCGTCGGCGTGTCCGACAGCACCGACGTGCCCGCCGCGAAGATGAAGGACGTGCTGGCCGTGCGCAGCCAGCTGGCGCCGCTGTCGGAGCAATGGCTGGCGCTGGCCGCCTTCGCCGCCGATTACTACCAGCGCCCGCTCGGTGAGGTGGCCCTGCCGGGCTTGCCGAAGAACCTGCGCGTGCTGACCACCGTGGCGCTGGACCGCGCCATCAAGAAGCTGGGCAAGCTGGCCGACGCGCACGACGGCACGCCGCTGAACATGCCGGCCTTGAATGCCGCTCAGCAAGAAGCGGCCGACGCCATCGGCGGCGCCCAGGGTTTTAAACCGACCCTGCTGTACGGCGTGACGGGCAGCGGCAAGACGGAAGTGTATCTGCAAGCCTGCGCCCAGGTGCTGGCGCGCGAGGACGATGCGCAAATCCTGATCCTGGTGCCGGAAATCAACCTCACGCCCCAGCTGGAAGGCAATATCCGCGCGCGCTTTCCCGGCGTCATGCTGGCCACCCTGCACAGCAGCCTGTCCGAAGGCGAGCGCATGCTGCACTGGCTGGCCGCGCACCAGGGCCAGGCGCGCATCATCCTCGGCACGCGGCTGGCCATCCTGGCGTCCTTGCCGAAACTCAAACTGATCGTCATCGACGAGGAGCACGACCCGTCCTACAAGCAGCAGGAAGGCTTGCGCTATTCGGCGCGCGATCTGGCCGTGTGGCGCGCCTGGCAATTGCAGATCCCCATCGTGCTCGGTTCGGCCACGCCCTCGCTGGAAAGCTGGCACCACGCGCAGACGGGGCGCTACCGCAAGCTGGAATTGCGCGAGCGGGCCGTCAAGAATGCGGTCTTGCCGCGCGTTAAGATCCTCGACATGGAGCGCGACAAGCCGAAGGATGGCTTGACGTCACACCTGGTCGCCGCCTTGAAACTGCGCATGGAGCGCGGCGAGCAGTCGCTGCTGTTCCTGAACCGGCGCGGCTATTCTCCCGTGATCTGCTGCGAATCGTGCGGCTGGATCAGCAATTGCACGCGCTGCACCTCGTTCATGGTGCTGCACAAGCCCGAACACCGCTTGCGTTGCCACCATTGCAGCCTGGAATTGCGCATCCCCCGCCATTGCCCCACCTGCGGCAACGTCGACTTGCAGCCGCTGGGACGCGGCACGCAGAGGGTGGAAGAGGGCTTGCAGCAACTGTTTCCAGAGGCGCGCATTTTGCGCATCGATGCCGATTCCACGCGCAAGAAGGGCAGCGCGCAGGAAGCGTTCGACACCGTGCACCGGGGCGAAGTGGATATCCTGATCGGCACGCAGATGGTGGCCAAGGGCCACGATTTCAAAAAGCTGACCCTGGTCGGTATTTTGAATCCGGACACGGCCCTGTTTTCCCAGGATTACCGGGCCAGCGAACGGCTGTTCGCCCAGCTGATGCAGGTGGCGGGCCGGGCCGGGCGGGCCGCGCAGACGGAAGGGGGCAGCGTCAGTGAAGTGCTGATCCAGACGCGCTATGCGCGCCATCCGCTGTACGACGCCGTCGTCAACCACGATTACGACCACTTCGCCACCACTCTGCTGGAAGAGCGGGCCCAGGCGGCGTTGCCGCCGTATCTGTTCCAGGCCCTCCTGCGCGCCGAGGCGCCCGAGCTGGCGACCGCTATCGAATTCCTGCAGGCGGCCAAGGAATGCATGGAACACCCGCAGGTGACGATCAATGACCCGATTCCCATGAGCATGACGCGCGTCTACAACGTGGACCGCGCCCAGCTGCTGCTGGAATCGCCCTCGCGGCCGGCCTTGCAGGCGTTTTTGAAGGAATGGTTAGCGGAACTGCGCGCCATGAAGACGCGCGTCAAGTGGTCGCTGGAAGTGGACCCGCTGGACATTTAAACCAGGTAGTCGCGCCCGGCCTTGACGATCTGTTCCGACAGCAGCTTGGTAAACGGCGTGTCCAGGGTCCAGGCGTGCCAGCTCAGGGGCACGTCCAGGGTGCGGCCCGGCAGCAGATCCACGAGACGGTCCGTCGCCAGCGCTGGCGCGGCCAGGCGCTGCGGCATCAGGCCGTAGGCCAGGCCATCCTGCACGCAGGCGCGGCGCGCCGCTTCCACGGGCAAGGTATGGTGCGGAAACGGTTCGCGCAGGCTCAATTGTTCAGCGAGGAAACGCGCCAGCAAGCCGTGCTGGCCCACGACGGCGGGCGCCAGTTGCACCGCCTCGGCACTGAAACCGTCGCCGAACCAGTGGCCCGCAAACACGGGCGTGGCCACGCAGACATAGCGCAAGGTGCCCAGCGGCGTGACGCTGGTGGCGGCCGCCGCGTCGATCGCCGTGCCGGATTCGGCCGCCACGCAGCCGAACACGGAGCCGTCGCGCACCATCTGCAAGGCGCTGTCGCTGTCGGCCAGGCGCACGTCGAGCTGGCAGCGGGGCGGCGCCAGCAGGGCGGATAAGGTGTCGGGAAACCACGTGGCCAGGCTGTCGGCATCGATGGCGATGGCGATTTCCGGCATGCTGACGCTGTTGCCCAGGTCGATGTCAAGCGACGCTTCCATCAGCTTGACGTTGCGGTGATGCACGATCAGTCGCTGGCCCAGGCCCGTCGGCACGGCTGGCTGGCCACGGATGATCAGCAGGCGCCCGCTGGCGTCTTCCAGCGCCTTGATGCGCTGCGAGACGGCCGACTGGGTGATGCCCAGCGCCAGGGCGGCCTTGTCGAAACTGCCATGGCTGGCGACGGCGTCCAGCACGGCCAGCGCGCGATAATCGAGTGATCTCATTAGCTCAGCTTATAAATTTTGAAAATGATTAGTTATACTAATGCATATATTGCTGCAAAGTAAAACCTTATTTTCAGCAAACGGGTAGTATCGAACGCTGTGAGCAACTTCGGTGGATGGATAGCACGATGAAAACGATACGAGTGGATGTGGCCGTGATCGGCGGCGGCACGGCCGGCATGACGGCGCACAGGGCGGCGCGCATGCAGGGCAAGCGCGTGCTGATGATCGAAAGCGGGCCGTACGGCACGACCTGCGCGCGCGTGGGCTGCATGCCCAGCAAGCTCCTGATCGCGGCGGCCGAGGCGGCCCATGCGGTGGCTGCCGCGCCCGCGTTTGGCGTGCATCCCGGGCCCGTGCGCATCGACGGCCGGCAAGTGATGGCCAGGGTGCGCAGCGAGCGCGACCGCTTTGTCGGCTTCGTGCTCGACGGCGTCAACGCCATCCCCGACGAAGAAAAATTGCGCGGCCATGCGCGTTTTATTTCCCCCGGTAAATTGCAGGTGGATGAGCATACGCTCGTCGAGGCCAGCAGCGTGGTGATCGCTACCGGTTCCACGCCCATCGTGCCGCCGGAGTGGCAGGCGGCGGGCGAGCGCGTCATCAGCAGCGACGCCGTGTTCGAGTGGACGGATTTGCCGCAATCGGTCGCCGTGGTCGGCAGCGGCGTCATCGGCCTGGAACTGGGCCAGGCGCTGGCGCGGCTGGGCGTGCGCGTGACGGTGTTTGCGCGCGGCAATAAAGTCGCGCAGCTGACGGACCCGCTGGTGCTGCGGGAGGCCGATGCCGTGCTGGCGCGCGAACTCGATATCCGTTTCATGACCCAGGTCGCGCACATGGCAAAAACGCCGGATGGCGGCGGCATCGCGCTCACCAGCCGCGATGATGCGGGCGTGGAAAAAACCGAACAGTTCGAGTACGTGCTGGCCGCCATCGGCCGCCGCCCGAATGTGGACAAGATCGGCCTGGACACGGCGCAAATCGAGCTCGACCGCCATGGCATCCCCCTGCATGACCCGCACACCATGCAGTGCGGCAAGAGCGCCATCTTCATCGCGGGCGATGCCGACAACGCCTTGCCGCTGCTGCCCGAAGCGGCCGACGAGGGCCGCATCGCGGGCGAGAACGCGGCCCGTTATCCCGAGGTGAAGCCCGGCTTGCGCCGCACGCCGCTGGCGATCGCCTTCACGGAGCCGCAGATCGCTACCGTGGGCGCCACCTACCAGCAACTGTGCGTGAGCCACGCGGGCCGCTTTGCCGTCGGCGCCGTGTCGTTCGGCAACCAGGGCCGCAGCCGCGTGATGCTGCAAAACCAGGGCTTGCTGCGCGTGTATGCGGAGTTCGGCAGCAAGCGCTTTCTCGGCGCCGAGATGATCGGCCCGCGGGCGGAACACCTGGGCCACTTGCTGGCCTGGGCATGCCAGGCCCGGCTGACGGTGCCCGCCATGCTCGACATGCCGTTCTACCACCCCGTCATCGAGGAAGGTGTGCGCACGGCCTTGCGCGAGCTGGCCCTGCACCTGGAAAAAGACCCGGAACATGCGCCCGGCTGCGCCGACTGCACGCCAGGACCTTGAATGCAACTTTATGCTTTATATAATTTTGTAGACAAGCGCACATGATTGCGCGATCATCGCTGCCACATTGAAATATTGATTAAAAGCAAAAAACATTTCAATTGGCACATGCCGCTGATGCCACGATGGTAAAAACAAGCGGGTGCAGGCGATGATGGAGACGATGTGAAAATTCGGCGCATTTACGCGGGAGAACTCGCCCTGGGCGTGGCCCTGCCCTGGGACGTGCATGGCGAGACGGGCGGCTTGCTGGCCAGGCTGGGCCATGTCATCAGCAGCGAAAACCAGATCGCATTGCTGCTGGCGCGCGGCGTCATCGCCGATACCAGCGCCGACGTACCGCGCACGGCCACGGAAGCGCCGTCGGCCCTGCGCATGCTGAACCTCGTCACGGCAGGGCTGGCCCTTGTCTTGCCGGTCATCGCCGCCGGGCAGGCGGGCAGCCACTTGTCCTTGGCGCCGCTGGCGCAGCTGGTGGAAGAGGCCGTTGTGCTGGACGCCGACGTGGCGCTGGCCTGCATCCTGCACAACCAGGGCGCGGGCGACTTTGCCGTGCGGCACAGCGTCGACACGGCCGTCATCGCGGCCCTGCTGGCGCGCGCGCTGAAGCTCGACGATGGCGTGATCCGCAGCGTGGTGCTGGCCGCGCTGAGCATGAATGTGGGCATGCTGGAGCGCCATGCGGATTTCCAGCACAAGGCGGGCCCGCTGGACGCGCAGGAGCGCGCCTATTTGCGCGCCCATCCGCAAGCCGGCGTCGACCTGCTGCGCGCGGCGGGCGTGACGGACGCCGTCTGGCTGCAAGCCGTGCTGCAGCACCATGAAAATATCGATGGCAGCGGCTATCCGCTGGGCACGCAAGGCGAGGCGATCGGTATCGGCGCGCGCTTGATCATGCTGGCAGACCGCTATTGCGCGCGCGTCTCGAAGCGCAGCTACCGCCAGCCCCTGCTGCCGAACGTGGCCTTGCGTGAAATGTTGCTGGCCGACAAGGCCACGCTGGATGCGCCGCTGGCATCCCTGCTGGTGCGCGAGCTGGGCATCTACCCCGTCGGCACCTTCGTCAAGCTGTTGAATGGCGAAATCGGCGTCGTCACGCGCAAGGGTTTGAATGCCACCACGCCCCACGTGCAGTCGCTGATCGGCCCCCGCGGCGCGCGCCTGGACGTGCCGTTGCGGCGCGACACGCGCGTGGACTTGCACGCCATCCGCGAAGTGCTCAGCGCGGAGCAGGCGGGCTTGCAGTTTCGCCCCGACCAGCTATGGGGCCGCAGCGCACGGATTTAGCGCGGGAGCTTAATTCAGCAGACCCGCATCCAGCCGTCCCTCGAGCGCCAGCTCGCGCATGATGCGCACCGTGTCGATGTCGGATTCCTTGTAGGCGGAGCGGCGGAAGTCGTCGTACAGGGCGTTGGCCGCATCGGTGGCCGCGTCGTGGCCGTCGTCGTACTGGAAGCGTACCCACAGGCTCGCTTCGTCGGGCATCTCGATGGTCATGACCAATGAAGAGGCGCTGATATCCTGTTGCGCTGGCACTTCGTAACGCACCTGCAGTTGCGGCACCAGCACCACCTTGTCGTTGATGACCAGCTCGCCGTAGCGCAGGCTGCGCGCGAAACCGGCATCGCTGCGCTCGCTGATCCGGCATTCATCCAGGTGCGGCACGAACAGTTTCGGTGACTCGGCGCGCAAGACGAGGCCGCGCCAGACCTGTTCCAGGCTCAGGGTGTCGATCAGCGGGTTCAAGGGATCGTTGATTTCAATCAGGTGTTCAAATTTCATGGGACTGCCATTCGGTAAGTGGGCGCGCGCGGGCGATATAGGCGGAATGGTACTCCAGGCGTGGCCGCGCCGCACGCATTGCAGCGGCCAAGATGGCGGCATATGGCGATATATCAATGCCGTTGCCTGTTTTTCATGCAGATATCGCCGTGCAAATGGCGGGCGCGACGCTGTTACAATGGGCTGCTGTTCCCTGCGGAAATACCCTGATGTCCAAAGCACCACAGTTCGGTCTGAATGCGCCCCAAAGCGAAGCGGTTACCTACCTCGACGGCCCTTGCCTGGTGCTGGCGGGCGCCGGTTCGGGCAAGACGCGCGTGATCACGCAAAAGATCGCCCATCTGATCGAAGACCGGGGCTACGACCCGCGCACCATCGCCGCGCTGACCTTCACCAACAAGGCGGCGCTGGAAATGCAGGAGCGCATCGCCAAGCTGTTGAAACAGCCGCGCCAGGCCAAGCAGCTGACGGTGTCGACCTTCCACTCGCTGGGGGTGAAAATCCTGCGCCAGGAAGCCAATGGCGTGGGGCTGAAGGACCGCTTTTCCATCATGGATAGCGACGACTGTTTTTCCCTCGTGCAAGACCTCGCCATTACCACCGATAAACAGGTGATCCGCGGCATCCAGAACGCCATGTCGCTGTGGAAGAATGGCCTGATCGATCCGGACATGGCGCTGGCGCAAGCCAAGGATGAAGATGAAGCGAACGCGGCGCGTATCTACCGCAGCTATGTGGCAACGCTCTCCGCCTACCAGGCCGTCGATTTCGACGACCTGATCCGCCTGCCCGTGGAATTGTTCCGCAACAACGGCCCCGTGCGCGACAAGTGGCAGCGCCGTTTGCGCTACCTGCTGGTCGACGAGTACCAGGATACGAATACCTGCCAATACGAACTGGTGAAACTGATGGTGACGGGCATCGGCAAGAAGCCGATGTTTACGGCCGTGGGCGACGATGACCAGGCGATCTATGCGTGGCGCGGCGCCACCGTGGAAAACCTGAAAACGCTGGAAACGGATTTCCCCGATTTGCGCGTGATCAAACTCGAGCAGAATTACCGCTCCACCATGCGCGTGCTCAATGCGGCCAATGCCGTCATCGGCAACAATCCCAAGCTGTTTGAAAAGTCGCTGTGGTCGGAACACGGCCTGGGCGAGCCGATCAAGGTGCTGGGCATGCAGACGGACGAGCAGGAGGCGGAGCAGGTCGCCATCATGATCTCGGCCGACCATTTCGAGCGAAAAAATAAATTTTCCGATTACGCGATTCTGTACCGCGGCAACCACCAGGCGCGCATCATCGAGCAATGTCTGCGCAAGGAACGCATTCCGTACACGATTTCGGGCGGCCAGAGTTTTTTTGACAAGGCCGAAATCAAGGACATCATCAGCTATCTGCGTTTGCTGGCCAACGAGGACGACGACCCGGCCTTCATTCGCGCCGTGACGACGCCGCGCCGTGGCGTGGGGCAGTCGACCCTGGAGGTGCTGGGCGCGTTTTCGGGGCAGTGGCAGTGCTCGCTGTTCCAGGCCGTGTTCAAGGGCGGTATCGAGGCCAAGCTGACGGACCGCCAGCTGGGTCCCCTGCGCGATTTCTGCAACTTCATCAACGATCTGGAATCGCGCGCCAGCCGCCCCGGCGCGGCCGGCAGCGGCGACAACGCGGCCGAAGTGCTGGACGACATGATGAAGGAAATCCACTACGAATCGTATCTGTACGATGCCTTCGAGGAACGGCAGGCGCAAAGCAAGTGGCAGAACGTGCTGGAATTCGTCAACTGGCTCAAAGAGCGGGGCCGGGGCGGCAAGGACCGCGACGGCGAAGAAAAGAACGTGCTGGAACTGACGCAGATGGTAGCCTTGATGACCATGCTCGAGGGCAAGGATGAGGAGCAGGACGCCGTGCGCATGTCGACCCTGCACGCGTCGAAAGGTCTTGAGTTCCCGCACGTGTTTCTGGTGGGCGTGGAAGAGGGGATCTTGCCGCACAAGGGCGACGCGGACGCGCCGGCCGAAACCATCGCCGCGCGCATCCAGGAAGAGCGGCGGCTGATGTACGTGGGCATTACGCGCGCCCAGCGCACCTTGCACATTACCTGGTGCAAGAAGCGCAAGCGGGCCGGCGAGCAAGTGCATTGCGACCCGTCGCGCTTCATCAAGGAAATGCAGCTCGACGTGGGCGACGCCGTGCCGACGGAGGCGGAAGTGATTTCGCCGAAAGAACGTCTGGCGCGCATGAAGGCGCTGCTGGCCGCGCCGAAAGTTTAATTAAGGATTGTTCAAGCTTCCACGGCGCCGTCGGGCGTGGCTTTCGGCACGATGGCCAGCTGCATGCCCAGCGCATCGAGCATCTTCAAAATGGTTTCAAAGCGCGGCTTGCTGCCTTCGCGCAAGGCTTTATACGCGCCTTCGCGCGTGATGTCGGCCCGGGCCGCCACCTTGCCCATGCCATAGGCGCGCACCACATCGTTCATGGCCGACTGGAACAGTTCCGCGTTACCGGTGGCGACGATTTCGCTCATGTAGGCGGCCACGGCAGCCTTGCTGGTCAGGTGTTGCGTTGGATCAAATTTGCTCAGGCCTAATGCTGCCAGGTCGTCGAGGTCGAAGGTGTCATGGTCGATAGCTTGATTCATTTTTTTCGTGCTCCTGTGGATGCCGCCGCCGCTTTCCGCATGGCCGCCTGCCGGGCTTTCAGCTCCCTGAGGATCGCTTGCGCCTGTTTGATGTCGCGTTGCTGGTTCGATTTGTTGCCACCGAGTAGCAGCAAGATCAGGGTGCCCCGATTCGTTTCATGAAAATACACGCGCCAGCCGGGTCCCGTCTGTAAAAAACGCAGTTCGCACACGCCTTCGCCCACTGGCCGCCAGTCGCCCTTCTTACCGTGCTGTAAGTGCTTGATGCGGGCATCGATGGCGGCGGCCGCCACATCGTGCAGGGAATCTTCCCAGCGCCGGTATTCGGCCGTCTTGCGCGTATCGATCCGCACTGGTTCGGGTGGCGCTGGTGTGTTCATTGTAATCGTTTGTTCTCATTCGTCAAGCGGTTTGATTCAGCCATACGGAGAGAATAGGCAGAAATCGGCACCGCCTCGGGAAGAATGCCGCTTGTTTGTCCTGGCTCACGCCGCTGCGGCGGTAGAATGCCCCTTTCAGTCAGGAATCACCGAGAGCACCATGGACAATGCAGAACAGATGGAAACACGTTTCGTCGATATCGAAATCAAGCTGGCGCAGCAGGAAGACCTGGTCGAGTCGCTGAACCAGATGGTGTACCAGCAGGGCAAGCGCATCGACCAGCTGGAAGCGATGCTGCACAAGCTGGGCGAGCATGTGCGCGACGGGGCGCAGCAGGCAAATGGCGGGCTGGTCAACGAGCGTCCGCCGCATTACTAAACAAACATTTTCATGTACGGCGCATGAAAACCTTTGCTGTACGGGCGTATCGCTACCATCGGTAGTTGCTGGTGACGCAAGTGTTTCAGGCTGTTATTATTTCAAGCTGGCCCGCGACACAATCGCGGCTCTCTTGCGTTCCTTGAAAGAAGACATGACCCGTCCTACAATGCTCGTCATCGCCGCCAGCCTGATGCTGGCGCCAGCCGCCGCTTTTGCCGCCACCGCCGCTACTACCGTGCCCGCCGCTACCGCAGCCTTGCCCGCCTCGAACCCGTTTGCGCAGGCGAGCAGCCTGCCATTCCAGTATCCGCCGTTCGACAAGGTACAGGACGCCGACTACGCGCCCGCCTTTACGGCAGGCATGGCCGCCAACCTGGCGGAAATCAACGCGATTGCCAATAACCCGAAAGCGGCCACCTTCGACAACACCATCGTCGCCATGGAACGCTCGGGCCAGCTGCTGGGCCGCGTGCGCACCGTGTTTTCCGTGATGTCCGGCTCGAATACGAATGAGACGATCCAGGGCCTGGAACGCGAACTGGCGCCGAAGATGGCGGCCCACAGCGATGCGATCATGCTCAACGACAAACTCTTCAAGCGCATCGACACCCTGTACGCCAAGCGCGACAAGCTGGGCCTTGATGCGGAATCGAAACGCCTGCTGGAACGCTATCACACCGATTTTGTACGCGCCGGTGCCAAGCTGTCGGCGCTTGATAAGGAAAAGCTGCGCGCCTACAACGGCCAGCTGGCTGCCCTGTCGACCAAGTTCGCGCAAAACGTGCTGAAGGAATTGAACGCGTCGGCCGTCGTCGTCGATACGCGCGAAGAACTGGACGGCCTGTCGCCGGCCGCCATCGAAGTGGCCGCCGGCCTGGCCAAGAAGCGCGGCCTCGATGGCAAATACCTGATCGCCCTCGTCAACACGACGGGCCAGGCGCCGTTGTCGCTGCTGACCAACCGCGCGGTGCGCGAACGCATCATGGCCGCATCGCAAGCGCGCGGCAGCCGTGGCGGCGAGTTCGACAACACCGAGGAAGTGCTGGCACTGGCAAAGCTGCGCGCCGAACGTGCCGCGCTGATGGGCTACCCGAACTACGCTGCCTACTCGCTGGAAGACCAGACGGCGCACGACACCACCGCCGTGAACGCCCTGCTGGGCGAGCTGGCAAAGCCGGCCGTCGTCAATGCGCGCCGTGAAGCGGACGATATCCAGAAGGTCATCGATGCGGGCAAGGGCGGCTTCAAGGTGGGCGCCGCCGACTGGGCCTTCTATAGCGACAAGGTGCGCGCCGAACGCTACAACTTTGACGAGAATCAACTCAAACCGTACTTTGAAATGCACAGCGTGCTGACCAAGGGCGTGTTCTTTGCCGCTGGCAAGTTGTATGGTTTGACCTTCAAGCAGCGCACGGACTTGCCCGTCTACACGGCGGACATGCTGGTGTACGACGTCTTCAATGAAGACGGCACCCAACTGGCCATCTTTACGCTCGATCCTTACGCGCGCAGCAACAAGCGCGGCGGCGCCTGGGCGAATGCCTACGTGGGCCAGTCGAGCTTGCTGAACCGCAAGCCGGTGATCGCGAATAACCTCAACATTCCAAAGCCGGAAGCGGGCCAGCCGACCCTGATGACGTTTGACGAAGTCAACACCATGTTCCACGAATTCGGCCATGCGCTGCACGGCATGTTCTCGAACGTGAAATACCCGCGCTTCGCCGGCACCAGCGTGCCGCGCGACTTCGTCGAATACCCGTCGCAAGTCAATGAAATGTGGGCGCTGTGGCCGGAAGTGTTGCAAAACTACGCCAAGCACTATCAGACGGGCGCGGCCATTCCAGCCGAACTGCTGGCCAAGGTAACGGCGGCCGACAATTTCAACCAGGGCTACAAGACCACGGAATACCTGGCGTCGGCCCTGCTGGACCAGCGCTGGCACCAGCTGACCCCGGCACAGATCCCCACCGACGTGCTGGCGTTCGAGAAAGCTGCCTTGACGGACGCGGGCGTCGATTTCGCCCCGGCGCCGCCGCGCTACCGCACCACGTATTTCTCGCACGCGTTCGCGGGCGGCTATTCGGCCGGCTACTACGCGTATCTGTGGTCGGAAAAGCTCGATGCCGACACGGTCGAGTGGTTCAAGGAAAACGGTGGCCTGACGCGCAAGAACGGCGACTGGTTCCGCAATAAACTGCTGTCGCGCGGCGGCAGCGCCGATGCGCTCGACATCTACCGCAACTTCCGCGGCCGCGATGCGAAGATCGAGCCGCTGCTGGAACGCCGTGGCTTGAACGGCAAGTAATTCCTCCCCAGCACAGGCCTCGCCGGTGCTGAACATCAATGGCCGCCCGGCAATGGGCGGCCATTTTTATTTGGAGATTTTGATTGTAAACCGTGGTAAACCGCGCATTTGGCGTGCTGCACCACAGGATCGCCCATGTTGGATGACGCTTGTGTGACAGGCTGCTATGATCTGCCACTGGCCCGCGACGCGATCGCGGTTCTTCCCCGCGCTTCCTGAAAGATGTCATGATCCGTCCACAACTGCTCGTCATCGCCGCCAGCGTCATGCTGGCCCACGCCGCTCCTTCCGCCCTGGCCGCCACTGCGAAATCCGCACCGGCCGCCGCCGTCAGCGCCCAGAACCCCTTGCTCAAAGCCAGTCCGCTGCCATTCCAGATGCCGCAGTTCGGCCTGATCAAGGATGGTCACTACGCGCCGGCGTTTGCCGAAGGCATGAAACGCCAGCTGGCCGAAGTCAACGCGATTGCCAGCAACCGCCAGCCGGCCACGTTTGAAAACACCATCGTGGCCCTCGAGCGCACGGGACAGCTGCTGCACCGCGTGCAAAGCATCTTCAGCAACATGACCTCGACCAACACGAACAGCGTGCTGGAAGCGGTGGAAGTGGACGTGTCGCCGAAACTGGCCGCGCATGGCGACGCCATCACGCTCAATCCAAAACTGTTTACCCGTATCGACACCCTGTACGCCAAGCGCGACAAGCTGGGGCTCGATGCCGAATCCCTGCGACTGCTCGAGCGCTATCACACGGATTTCGTGCGCGCCGGTGCCAAGCTGTCCGATGCGGACAAGGAAAAACTCAAAGCCTACAACGCCGAGCAGGCAGGCCTGGAAACGGCCTTCGCGCAAAACGTGCTGAAGGAAACGAATGCCAAGAGCATCGTCGTCGACACGCGTGCCGAGCTGGCGGGCATGACGGACAGCGATATCGACACGGCCGCCGCGGCCGCCAAGGAACGGGGTTTGACGGGCAAGTTCGTCATCGCCCTGGTCAATACCAGCGGCCAGCCGCCGCTGGCCGTATTGACGGACCGCAAGACACGCCAGCGCCTGATGGATGCGTCGCTGAACCGGGGCAGCCAGGGCGGCGAGTTCGACAACCGCGCCATTGTGCTGAAGCTGGCGAAACTGCGCGCCGAACGGGCGACCTTGCTCGGTTACGCCAACTACGCCGCGTACTCGCTGGAAGACCAGACGGCCAAGACCACGACGGCCGTCAACACCCTGCTGTCGGAACTGGCGAAACCGGCCGTCGCCAACGCGCGCCGCGAAGCGGCCGACCTGCAGCAAGTGGTCGATGCGGAAAAGGGCGGTTTCCAGGTGGCAGCGGCCGACTGGGCCATCTACACGGACAAGCTGCGCAAGCAGCGTTTCAATTTCGATGAAAACGAGCTGAAACCGTACCTGGAACTGAACAGCGTGCTGAACAACGGCGTGTTCTTTGCCGCGAACAAGTTGTATGGCATCAGCTTCAAGCAACGCACTGATTTACCGGTGTACAACCCGGACGTGCGCGTCTACGACGTGCTGGATGCCAACGGCAAGCCGCTGGCCCTGTTCATCGCCGATTTCTATGCGCGCGGCAACAAGCATGGCGGCGCGTGGATGAATGAATACGTATCGCAATCCGCGCTGATGGGCACGCATCCCGTCGTTGCCAACCAATTGAATATTCCGAAGCCGCCCGCCGGCCAGCCGACCTTGCTGACGTTCGATGAAGTGACGACCATGTTCCACGAATTCGGCCATGCGCTGCACGGCATGTTTTCGAACGTGAAATACCCGCGCTTTGCCGGCACCAGCGTGCCGAGCGACTTTGTCGAATACCCGTCGCAAGTCAATGAAATGTGGGCCGTCTGGCCGGAAGTGCTGCAAAACTACGCCAAGCACTACCAGAGCGGCGCGGCCATGCCGCAGGCATTGCTCGACAAGGTCACGGCGGCGAAGAAATTCAACCAGGGTTTCATGACGACGGAATACCTGTCGGCGGCCTTGCTGGATCAGCGCTGGCACCAGCTGGCGCCGAGCCAGATCCCGACGGATGTGCTGGCCTTTGAAGCGGCATCGCTGAAAGATGCTGGTGTCGATTACGCGCCCGTGCCGCCGCGCTACCGCACGACGTATTTCTCGCACAGCTTCTCGGGCGGCTACTCGGCGGCGTATTACGCCTACCTGTGGTCGGAAAAGCTGGACGCGGAATCGGTCAACTGGTTCAAGGAAAACGGCGGCTTGACGCGCAAGAATGGCGACTGGTTCCGCAGCAAATTGCTGTCGCGCGGCGGCAGCGTCGATGCGCTGCAACTGTTCCGCGACTTCCGCGGCCGCGACGCCACCGTGGAACCATTACTGGAACGCAGGGGCTTGAACGCGAAGTAAGCCGTTCTCATCAGAAGCTTGCGTTGCGTTGACATGGTGCACGCAAGCTTTCCGTGCCGGCGGCGTAGAATTGAGTAAGATGTAAACAAGAAGGCAGTCGAAAGAGTATATGAGTCAGCAAGATTTGAATGGCATTACCCTGGAAGGTATCGTGACGCGCCTGCACGCCCACTACGGTTGGGACGGCTTGGCCAAGCACATCGATATCAATTGCTTCATCAGCGATCCCAGCATCAAGTCGAGCCTGAAGTTTTTGCGCAAGACCCCGTGGGCCAGGAGCAAGGTGGAACAGCTGTACCTGGACACGCAATTTACTGACTGACAGGAAAAAACATGGATAGCAAACTCAAGGAATCGCTGCAACAACTGCATTCGACGCTGGAAACCAGCGGCCCCGTCGATGAAGAACTGCATGGTTTGCTGCAAAAACTCGATGTCGACATCAAGTTGCTGATGGAAAAGCGCGCCGCGCAGGAGCAGGAAGAAGAGTCGACCACCTATGGGCTGGCCGAGCGCAGCCAGGAATTGTCGGCCAAGTTCGCCGTCAAGCATCCGAAACTGGAGCCGGCCTTACGCGAATTGGGTGAAATTTTAGCCAACATGGGTATCTGATCGGGGTCAGTCGCTACGCGATCGCAATGCGCCCCACTGGGCCGCATTGCCCCGACGGGGCCGCCCCTTTTCTCCCAAGTAATTGAAAAATAAACGTTTTTTGTACTGAAATCCAACAGTAAAAAGCAGGCCGTCAGGTTGGAAATGGCCAATTCCGGTACAATCCGTACCCTATGAGCTCCCCTACCAATTTATTTGCGACCGTTCCCAAGCGGTCTGCCCGCGCTGCCGTGGCGCCTTTCCTGCCGATGTCGCGTGCCGAGATGGACGCGCTGGGCTGGGACCAGTGCGACGTCATCCTCGTCACGGGCGATGCCTACATCGACCATCCGAGCTTCGGCATGGCCCTGGTCGGCCGCCTGCTCGAAGCGCAGGGTTACCGCGTCGGCATCATCAGCCAGCCGGACTGGCTGTCGGCCGACGCCTTCCGCATCCTCGGCAAGCCGCGCCTGTACTACGGCATTACCGCCGGCAACATGGATTCCATGGTCAACCAGTACACGGCCGACCGCAAGATCCGCTCCGACGACGCCTACACGGCGAATGCCGAACCGAATAAGCGCCCGGACCGCGCCGTCACCGTGTACGCCCAGCGCGCGCGCGAAGCGTATTCCGACGTGCCCATCGTCATCGGCAGCATCGAGGCGTCCTTGCGCCGCATCGCCCATTACGATTACTGGTCGGACAAGGTCCGCCGTTCCGTCTTGCCCGATTCCAAGGCTGATTTGTTGATTTTCGGTAATGCCGAGCGGGCGCTGGTCGACCTGACCCACCGTCTGGCCGCCGGCGAAAACATCAAGGATATCCGCGACCTGCGCGGCACGGCCTTCATGGTGCCGGCCGGCTGGCTGCCCGGCAACGACTGGGGCGTGCACAATTCCACCCGCGTCGACGTGCCCGGCAAGATCGACCCGCACTACAGCCCCTACGAGATGGTGCAGGAAGACAAGACCGCCTGCGCCACGGAAAATGCGTCGAAATCGGCCGAAGTCATCAAGCCGATCCGCATCATGAGCCGCGAAGAACGCCTGGCCATGGCCAAGGAAAAGCACGACAAGACCGTCGTGCGCCTGCCCGCCTACGACGTCGTCAAGGATGACCCCGTGATGTATGCGCACGCTTCGCGCGTGTTCCACCTGGAATCGAATCCCGGCAATGCCCGTGCCATGGTGCAGGCGCACGGCGAGCGCGACGTGTGGCTCAATCCGCCGCCGCTGCCGCTGGCGATGGACGAAATGGATGGCGTGTACGACATGAATTACGCGCGCGCCCCGCACCCGAGCTATGGCAAGGCGCATATTCCCGCCTGGGAAATGATCCGCTTTTCCGTTAACATCATGCGCGGCTGCTTCGGCGGCTGCACCTTCTGCTCGATCACGGAGCACGAAGGCCGCATCATCCAGAGCCGTTCGGAGCCATCGATCCTGCGCGAAATCGAACATATCCGCGATAAAACCAAAGGCTTTACGGGCACTATTTCCGATATGGGTGGCCCGACGGCGAATATGTACCGCCTCGCTTGCAAGGAAAAAGAGATTGAAGTGTCGTGCCGCCGCCTGTCCTGCGTGTACCCGTCCATCTGCGTCAACCTGGGCACGGACCACAGCAAGCTGATCTCGCTGTACCGCAAGGCGCGCGCCATTCCCGGCATCAAGAAAGTGCTGATCAGCTCGGGCTTGCGCTACGACCTGGCCGTGCGTTCGCCCGAGTACGTCAAGGAACTGGTGACGCACCACGTGGGCGGCCTGCTGAAGATCGCGCCCGAGCACACGGAAGAGGGGACGTTATCGAAGATGATGAAGCCCGGCATCGGCGCCTACGACGAATTCAAGGAAATGTTCGACCGTTTCTCCTTGGAAGCAGGCAAGAAGCAATACCTGATCCCGTATTTCATCGCCGCCCATCCGGGCACGACGGACACGGACATGCTGAACCTGGCCCTGTGGCTGAAGAAAAACAATTTCAAGCTGGACCAGGTGCAGACCTTCATGCCCACGCCGATGGCGATGGCGACGACCATGTATCACACGCGCAAGAATCCCCTGCGCAAGGTGACAGCCGACTCGGAAGTGGTGGAAACGGCGCGCAGCGGCAAGATCCGCCGCACCCATAAAGCCTTCCTGCGCTACCAGGACCCGGCCAACTGGCCGATCCTGCGCGAAGCGCTGGTCAACATGGGCCGTGGCGACTTGATCGGCAATGGCGACAAGCATTTGATACCGGCCTGGACCTCGTCCGAGTCGGGCGGCCTGGCCGCTGGCGAACGCAGCCGTCAGACGCATGGCGCCGGCACGCCGGACAAGTTCAAGGTCACGCCGGGCAAGAACCGCATCGCCCTGGGCGGCACGGCAGCGGCGCCGAAGGCGACCGCCGTCGAATCGAAGGTGCGTCCATCGATACTCTCGACCATCAAGACGAAGGCCAAGCCGGCCGCCGCGCCGATGGGCCGTGGCGGCAAGCCGCCGGCCAAGGGCGGCCATGCCGCACCGGCACGGGGCGGACGCAAATAAACGGTCTTCGGCCTTCGGGCTTCGACTGAAAACCCGGCAACGCGTACTGCGTTGCCGGGTTTTTTGTTATGGGCGCACCAGGATGGGGCATGGCACGCCATGGCGGCGGGATTTTTACCAATATTTAAAAATTGAATAGAGCAAAAGGCAATTTTCCCTTGTGGCAACTTGGTGTTTGAAAATATACTCGTTGGATATTTAGCCGTACGGCAACAAAGCTGCCTTTCTGGCAATCGCCAGCGTACGCGACTCCCAGCGTTGATATGAAAAGAGATACCAATTGAAATGCCTTTCCTGCCAGGCCGAGAATAAGCCGGGCGCCAAATTCTGTTCTTCCTGCGGCACCACGTTTGCCGTTGTTCCCGCCGCCGCCCCGGTACCGGGCAAATCCTGTGGCCAGTGCGGCCATGAATGCAAGCCCGATGCCAAGTTCTGCCCCAAGTGCGCGTTCAGCTTCGCCGTGGCCCCAGTGGCGTCGCCAGCACCTGTTTCGGCGCCTATTCCTGAGCCAGTGAATGTGGTCGTTCCTGAGCCGGCGCCAGTGGCAGAGGTGGTCGCGCAAGCTGTCGCTGAACCCGTGCCCGTTGCCATCCCGCAGCCAGTCGCGCCGCCGCCGCCCGTGCTGGAAAAGCGCCGTGCCGATCCCGCACCCGCACCGGCACCTGCTCCCGTGGCAGAACCAGCTCCCGCGCCCGATGTGCCGGTGGACAGCCCACCGGCTGGCGGCCGCATGAAACTGATCGCCGCAGCCGTCGCAGCGGTGGTATTGCTGGGTGGTGCGGGCGCTTACTATTTTCTCTCAAGCAAGCCGGCAGCGCCGGCGCCGGAACCCGTTGTTCCAGCGCTGGCGGACCCTGCGCCTGCCGCCGAGCAGCCAATGGCCATCAGCGACCCGGCGCTCGACGGCGCGACGGCGGCCGAGCCTGCCGTTGCGCCTGCTGCGCCCGCCCCGGCGCCTGTCGCCGCGCCCGCCCCCGAGCCGGTGCCCGCACCCGCCCCGGCCCCGGCTGTGGAAAAACCGGCTCCCGTCGCGGAAAAACCGGCCAAGCCCGTCAAGGTGACACCGCCACCGGCGCCTGTCAAACAGACTAGCGGCCTGGAAAGCGTGATCACGGACAGCCTGTCGGAAGCGAGCCACTGCATGAGCCAGCGCAAGTACGACTGTGCCATCGCCAACGCGAATGCCGTGTTGCGCATGGACACGGGCAACCGCCATGCGCTCGACATCAAGCGCAAGGCGAAAGAGGCGCAGGACAAGGCGCTGTCGCAAATCCAGATCGAGTAAGCCGCGCGGCTTGCCTTCCCTTCCTATTTTGATACTCCTGGAGAATAACGTGAAAAACTTGAAACAAATTGCCAAGCCCATGGTGGCGCTGCTGGTCGTGTCCTCAATGCTGGCCGGTTGCGCCGCGCCGGGCGGCCCTGGCGCCACGGGCAATACCACCACCGCAGGCACGGAAGCGGCCAGCGGCGAGTGCAACACGGCCATGCTGGCCGGCATCGGCGCCGTCGTGGGCGGCTTGCTGGGCGGCGGCAACAATACCGTGCGCGGCGCGGCGCTGGGCGCCAGCCTGGGCGCGCTCGCCTGCGTGGCCTTGAATTATCAAAGCCAGCAAGTCAAGACGTCGCAGCAGGTGCAAGCCGACTACAAGGTGGCCAACAAGGGCAAGCTGCCCGAACAGTCGACCCTGGTGAAGTACGAGACGGGCTTTACGCCATCCTCCGTGCGTCCGGGCCAGAAGGCGCAGACCAATTCGTATATCGAAGTGGCGGCCGGCACGCGCGATCCGAACCCGCTGGTGGAAGAGGAATTGAGCCTGTACAAGCCAAATGGCGAGCTGATCAAGACCGTGCGCAAGGTGGTCAGCAGCAACAACGGCAGCGGTGCCTACAAGGGCGGCTTCTCGATTCCCATGCCTGAAGGCGTGCCGCAGGGCATTTACCCGGTGCGCACGGCCCTGTACCTGAATAGCAAGCGCGTCGGCGGCCAGGACGTCAAGCTGCAGATCGTCCAGCGCCAGGCGCCCGTGAGTGAGCTGCAACTGGCTCTCGCCTACTAACACCTTGGTAGCACGGGGCGGCCAGGCAGGCCGTCCCCTCCCGATTCATTTCCACTAGGCTTTACATGACCATTTCCACAGAAGCACATAACCCTCTTCCCTTTTCCTCTGCCGTGGGCTCGCTGATCGAAGCGACCGACGCCATCAGGAATTTCCGCGCGATTGCCCTGCTGGCCCTGACCTTCATCGGCGCCGTGCTCGTCGGTGGCGTGCTGACGATGCTCGCCGGCAGCATGGGCAGTGTCTTGCTGGGCTTCCTGGGCGGCCTGATGGCCTTCCTCGTGATGTTTTACGGTTCCAACGCCGTGGGCATCCTGCTGATGCGCGATGCGCAGGGCCAGCCGGGCATGAGCCTGGTGGATGCCGTGCTCGTCTCGCTGTACACGAGCCACCGCCTGATCGCGGTCGTGTTCCTGGAATTTCTGATCGTGCTGGCGGCCATGATCGCCATCGCCATCATCTTGTTCCTCTGCAAGATTCCCGTGCTCGGTCCCGTGCTGTACACGGTCGTCTTCCCGCTGTCGGCCATCGTGCTGGGCGTGCTGGTGTTTGCCCTGTTCTACGTGATGTTGCCGCTGGCCGGCCCCGCCGCCTGGTCGGGCGCCACCGTGTTCCAGATCATTGCCCGCCTGAACCAGATCGTGCGCACCAAGCTGGTGTCGGTGATCCTGCTGGAAGTGCTGCTGTTCCTGATCACCGCGTTCGTGGCACTGCTGATCTTTGGCGTAGTGGGCACGGGCGTGTCGCTGACGACAGGCATGTCGGCCGGCATCCTGGGCCCGGGCGGCCAGATGAACATGTATTCCCTGGCTTCGGGTTTCAGTGGCGGTTCCGGCTACATCATCGCAGCCGGCCTCGGCGGCGGTTTGCTGATGGCGGCCGCGGCCGTGGTGCCGGGTTTGATCTTCAGCAAGGGCGTGTGCATCATTTACCTGAACGCCACGCGCAACGTCGATTTCAGCGCCTCGGAAGCGAGCCTGAACGACGGCCTGGCCACGGTCAAGAAAAAAGCCGAGGAAGCGCGCGAACGCGCGCGTGCCCTGGCCGAACAGGCCGCGGCCCCAGCCGCTCCGGCAGCGCCAGCGGCTGCGCCCGCTGACGGCCTGCACTGCCCCAGCTGCAAGGCGCCGGTCGCGTCCGATGACGTGTTCTGCGGCGAGTGCGCGCATAAACTCAAGTAAGGCAGACCATGGCGCAATTCTGTAGACAGTGCGGCACCGCCCACGCGCCCGACGCGCGCTTTTGCGACGAGTGCGGCAAGGCCGTCAACGCCGCCCCGGCACCCGCCCCGGCCGCGACGCCGGCGCTGTCCGGCGTGAAGCGGCGACACGTCGTCATCGCCGGCGGCGTGCTGGCGCTGGTCATCGTGGCCGGCGGCGCCCTGGCGTGGCTGCTGGCGCCGGAAGCGGCGTCGGCCAGCAGTTTTGGCCGCGCCATCGACACCCATCTGGCGGCCGACGAGGCGGCGCGCGACAAGCTGCTGTGCCTCACCGACTTGCCGTACCAGAAGGAAGAAATCCGTGTGGCGTCGTACGACAGTTCCACTCGGCAATGGCTCGATGCGCTGGTGCGTAGCGGCTTGTACAACGCTCCCGTCGAGCAGAGCAGCGGCGTCTGGATTGTGCAAACGCAATTTGTCTACGCGCTGGCCGCGCCCGGCAAGGCGGCCTTGCGCGGGAATAAGCTGTGCGTGGCCAAGGGCCTGAAAGTGGCCAAGGTCAGCGGCTACGAGCAGGTGCGCGAGATGGGCGGGCAGCAGGTGGCGATGGCCACGGCCACCCTGGCGCTGACCGATGAAGCGGCGTGGCTCGCCAAATCGGCCGACCGGGCAATGATCCTGCAACACTTGCCGCATGGCGACCTGGAAGTGCAACTGCCGCTGGCCCTGGTCGACAAGCAATGGCAAGTCACCGACCGCACGCAACTGCACCAGGCCGCCATGGCCATGCGTCAGGCGTCCGGCGCGCAAGGAGCTGGCATGCTGGACAAGCTGAAAAGCCTGTTCCGCTTTGGCGGCCATCCGCTGGTGGGCAAATGGAAGGGACCGATGGGCTCGGTCCTGGAATTCACGCGCGACAGCGTGATCGATAACGGCAAGGAAACCAAGGTGACGTTTACCACCGAGGGCGATGCCGTGACGGTCATGTCGGAAGAGGGGGGCGACGTCGCCATGCAGATCACGCTGAGCGAGAACACCAACACGGCCACGCTGATGCTCGGCGGCATGCCGATCGCGGTGCTGCAGCGCGTGCGCGATTAAGCGTCGGGCAGGCGGTGCAGCCTGCCGCCTTGCCTCATTCCCGTAGCCCGGCCCTGCCGGGCTTTTTGATGCCCGCAGGCAGGGGCGCACACGTCAGTTTGTCTTGACATCAAGATAGTTTGTGCCCACACTGGCTTTTTATCTTAACGTCGAGATAGTCATGCCTGCTTCTCCTGTCCGCCCCGCCTGGGGCGATATCGTGCTCACGGCGCTGGCGCCCCTGATCTGGGGTTCCACGTATATCGTCACGTCCGAACTGCTGCCGCCGGACCGGCCCTACACGGCGGCCTTGATCCGCGTGCTGCCGGCCGGCCTGCTGTTGCTGCTGATCATGCGGCGCCTGCCCGCGCGGCGCGACTGGGGCCGCGTGCTGATTTTGTCGGCGCTGAATATCGGCGTATTCCAGGCGCTGCTGTTCGTGGCCGCCTACCGCTTGCCGGGCGGCTTGGCGGCCGTGGTGGGCGCCATCCAGCCGCTGCTGGTGATGGGCCTGGCCTGGGGCGTGGAAGGGCGCCGTCCAGCCCGCCTGGCCTTGCTTGCCAGCGTGCTGGGCGTGGCCGGCATGGGCGTTTTGTTGTTGTCGCCGCGCACGGTGTGGGAACCCGTCGGCATTGCCGCCGCGCTGGGCGGCACGGCGTGCATGGCGGCCGGCACCTACCTGACGCGGCGCTGGAAGCCGGACTTGCCCGTGCTGGCGCTGACGGGCTGGCAATTGCTGCTCGGCGGCCTGATGCTGGCGCCCGTCGCCTGGCTGGCCGACGCCCCGCTGCCGGCCTTGTCGCTGCAACAAGTGCTGGCCTACGCCTACCTGTGCCTGGCCGGCGCCCTGCTGGCCTACGCCTTGTGGTTCCGCGGCATCGCCAGGCTGTCGCCCGTGGCCGTCTCCTCGCTGGGACTGCTCAGTCCCCTGATGGCCGTCGTGCTGGGCTGGGCCTTGCTGGGGCAAGCCATGACGGGATGGTCGATGCTGGGCTTGCTGCTGGTGCTGGCCAGCGTGCTGGCGGTGCAGTGGGCCAGCGCCCGTCCCGCAACAAACGCCTGACTTGCGCGTATTTCCCCTCGGCAGGCTGACCGCGTCGGCCTGCCCCTTTCCCTCTGGGCGCTCCCTTTTTGCTGCACCGCACATACAGTTTTGCTTGCACTGATATGGGGCATTGAGGCACTATTCGCTTCGCGCAAACGTTTGCGCGCAACGAATTTCCACAAAAGCATGCAGTACACGTGCTTGACCAACCACTCTGGAGACGCTCATGACATCCCGTATTCGCCTGAAAATGATTGCCGCCGCTGTCCTGGTATGTGCCTTGCCCGCCGTGCCGGCGATGGCGCAGACGCCAGCCAAACCGAAGGTGGCATTGGTGATGAAGTCGCTCGCCAATGAATTTTTCCTGACCATGGAAAATGGCGCCAAGGCGCATCAGAAGGCCAATGCCGCCAAGTACGACCTGCTGTCGAACGGCATCAAGGATGAAACGGATACGTCGAGCCAGATCAAGCTGGTCGAGCAAATGATCGTCTCGCGCGTCAACGCGCTGGTGATCGCCCCGGCCGACTCGAAGGCGCTGGTGCCGGTGCTGAAAAAAGCCATCGACGCGGGCATCATCGTCGTCAATATCGACAACAAGCTCGACGATGGTGCCCTGAAAGAGAAGGGCATCAGCGTGCCGTTCGTCGGCCCGGACAACCGCAAGGGCGCCAAGGTCGTCGGCGACTTCCTGGCCAAGCAGATCAAGAAGGGCGACCCCGTCGGCATCATCGAAGGCGTGTCGACCACCTACAACGCGCAGCAGCGCACCCTGGGCTTCCAGGACGCGATGAACGCGGCCGGCGCGAAAGTCGTCAGCGTACAGTCGGGCCAGTGGGAAATCGCCCCTGCCAACACGGTGGCGGCCGCCATGCTGAACGCCAACCCGAATATCAAGGCTTTGCTGTGCGGTAACGACAACATGGCCATCGGCGCCGTGTCCGCCATCAAGGCGGCTGGCAAGACGGGCAAAGTGCTCGTCGTCGGCTATGACAACATCAACGCCATCAAGCCGATGCTGGCTGACGGCCGCGTGCTGGCTACCGCCGACCAGTTCGGTTCGCAGCAAGCCGTGTTCGGCATCGACACTGTGCTCAAAGCCCTGGCGCAGAAGAAGAAACAGGCCGATCTCGGTGGCGTCATCGAAACCAAGGTCGAACTGGTCGCCAAGGGCGCCAAGTCCTGATCGTCTGATCCCGCCGGGGCCAGCGTCCGCGTCTCTGCCTGAGGCTGCGGCGCCGGCCCCGCCGTCTTTTTCCGCGGAGTTTTATCATGCCCACCGACATCCCCCCGGCGCCCTCAGCCGCCACCCCTCTATTGACCCTGGATAACATCGGCAAGTCCTATGTCGGCCCCGTGCTGGGCGGCGTGGGCTTGCGCTTCGCCCCAGGCCAGGTGCTGGCGCTGACGGGAGAGAACGGTGCCGGCAAGAGCACGCTGTCGAAGATCATCTGCGGCCTGGAGCAAGCCACCACGGGCACGATGTTGCTCGACGGCAAGCCCTACCAGCCCGCCTCGCGCGGCGCCGCCGAGGCGCTGGGCATCCGCATGGTGATGCAGGAACTCAATCTGATTCCCACCCTGTCGATCGCGGAAAACCTGTACCTGAAGAATTTGCCGCAGCGCTTCGGCTTCATCGATCGCAGCCGTCTCGAGCGCGACGCGCGCGAACAGATGGAGAAAGTGGGCCTGGGCGCCCTCGACCCGTGGACCTTGGTCGGCGAGCTGGGCATCGGCCACCAGCAAATGATCGAGATCGCGCGCAACCTGATCGGCGCCTGCCGCCTGCTGGTGTTAGATGAGCCGACGGCCATGCTGACGCACCGCGAAGTGGAATTGCTGTTCCTGCAAATCGAGCGCCTGAAGGCCGACGGCGTGTGCATCATCTATATTTCCCACCGCCTGGAAGAACTCAAGCGCGTGGCCGACCGCATCGCCGTGCTGCGCGACGGCCAGCTCGTGTGCGACGACGACATCGCCGGCCATTCCGCCGCCGACCTGGTCAGCCTGATGGTGGGCCGTTCGGCCGACGACGCCGTCGACCTGAGCGGGCGCACCATCGGTGCCCCGCTGCTGCGCGTGCGGGGATTGGCGCGCGGCAAGGTCGTCAACCCGACGTCGTTCGACTTGCGCGCCGGCGAAATCCTCGGTATCGCCGGCCTCATCGGCTCTGGCCGCACGGAATTGCTGCGTTTGATCTTCGGCGCCGACCGCGCCGACGCCGGCGACGTGTTCCTCGGCGACAGCGAAGTCCCTGCCGCCTTGCACTCGCCGCAGGCGGCCGTGCAAGCCGGCATCGCCATGATCACGGAAGACCGCAAGGGCCAGGGCTTGTTGCTGCGCCAGTCGATCGCCGTCAACACGACCCTCGCCTCGCTCGACACCGTCAGCGGCGCTGGCTGGCTCAACGACGCGGCCGAAGCGTCGGTGGCCGACGATTACATCCAGCGCCTGGGCATCCGCTCGCGCAACAGCGCGCAAACGGTGGCCGAGCTCTCTGGCGGCAACCAGCAAAAGGTGGTGATCGCCCGCTGGCTGTACCGCGACTGCCCCGTGATGCTGTTCGACGAACCCACGCGCGGCATCGATATCGGCGCCAAGTTTGATATCTATCAGGTGCTGGCCGAACAGGCGCGCCAGGGCAAGGGCCTCGTCATCGTGTCGAGCGACTTGCGCGAGCTGATGCTGATCTGCGACCGCATCGCCGTCATGAGCGCGGGCAGCATCGTCGACACCTTCGAGCGCGGTGCCTGGAGCCAGGACGCGCTGCTGTCGGCCGCCTTCTCCGGCTATTTGACCCCTACTTCCACTCCAGCTGCGGCCTGATCCGCCGGAAAGATTCCCATGACCACCAACTCCTCTCCTTCGTATCTGCAGCGCAGCCTGGCCGACCTGAAAAACTATGCGGGCCTGATCGGTGCTTTGCTTGCCATGTGCGTGCTGTTCTCGTTTGCCAGCGAAAACTTCTTTACCCTGGCGACCTTGAGTACCCTGTCGAACAACATCCCGACCCTGGTCGTGATGGCCGTCGGCATGACGTTCGTGCTGATCATCGGCGGCATCGACCTGTCCGTCGGTTCCGTGATGGCGCTGGCCGCTTCCGTGCTGTCGCTGGCCGTCGTGCACTGGGGCTGGCCCGTGTGGAGTGCGGCCCTGCTGGGCATGTTCGTCGCCGCCCTGTGCGGCGCGACGACGGGCCTCATTTCCGTCGGCTGGCGCATCCCCTCCTTCATTGTGTCCTTGGGCGTGCTGGAAATGGCGCGCGGCATGGCGTATCAAGTGACGAACTCGCGCACAGAATACATCGGCAGCGCCGTCGACGGCATCAGCTCGCCGATCGCGTTCGGTCTGTCGCCCGCCTTCATCGCCTCGATCGCCATCGTCGTCATCGGCCACCTGGTGCTCACGCGCACGGTGCTGGGACGCCACTGGATCGGTATCGGCACGAATGAAGAAGCCGTGCGTTTGTCCGGCATCAATACAAAACCGTCGAAAGTGCTGGTGTTTGCCCTGATGGGCTTTCTTGCCGGCGTGGGCGCGCTGTTCCAGGTGTCGCGCCTGGAAGCGGCCGACCCGAATGGCGGCGTGGGCATGGAATTGCAGGTGATCGCCGCCGTCGTGATCGGCGGCACGAGCCTGATGGGCGGGCGCGGTTCCGTCATCAGCACGTTTATCGGCGTGTTGATCATTTCCGTGCTGGAAGCGGGCTTGGCGCAAGTGGGCGTGTCGGAACCCGTGAAACGCATCGTCACGGGCCTGGTGATCGTCGCCGCCGTCGTGCTCGACACCTACCGCCGCCGCGGCGAGCGTTCATAATACCGGCCCATGGCAACCATCAAGCAAGTGGCGCAGGCGGCGGGGGTATCGTTTACCACCGTCTCGCACGTCCTCAACAATACCCGCCCCGTCAGCGACGAGGCGCGCCGCGCCGTGCTGGCGGCGGCGGAACAATTGCATTACGTGCCCAGCGCGCTGGCGCGTTCCCTGCGCAGCCGCAGCACGGGCACCATCGGTCTGATCATTCCGAACAATACGAACCCGTATTTCTCGGAAGTGGCGCGCGGCATCGAGGACAGCTGCTACGCGGCCGGCTACAGCGTGATCCTGTGCAATTCCGATGACGACCCCGTCAAGCAGCGCGATTACCTGAACGTGCTGCTGACCAAGCGTTGCGACGGCCTGATTCTGTCCGCGCTGGCCGACAGCGATGGCGAACTGCTGCGCAAGATGAAGGTGCCGGCCGTGCTGCTCGACCGCGCGCCCAGCGACCTGGCCATCGATGCGGTGGCCGTCGACAACCGCGCCGGGGGATCCTTGGCCGCGCGCCATTTGCTGGGGCTGGGGCGCCGGCGCCTTGCCTGCATCGCCGGTCCCCGCGAGGTGAGCATTTCCAACGAGCGCATTGCCGGCGCGCGCGGCGCCATGGCGGACGCGGGCGTGGTCCTGGCCGAGGCCCTGTGCGTACATGGCGATTTTACGAGCGCGGGCGGCTATGCGGCCGCGCTGGACTTGCTGGCGCTGCCCCAGGGCCAGCGACCCGACGCCTTGTTCTGCTGCAATGACTTGATGGCTTTTGGCGCCCTGCGCGCCGCCGCCGAGCGGGGCATCGCCGTGCCCGGCGAACTGGCCGTCGTCGGCTTCGACGATATCGACCTGGCCAGCTTCGTGCATCCGGCCTTGACCAGCGTGGCGCAGAACACGCGCGAGCTGGGCCGCATCACGGCCGCGTGCCTGCTGGCGCGCATTGCCGACCCCGCCTTGCCGCGCCAGCAGCGCAGCATCGCACCCGAGCTGCACGTGCGCGGCTCCAGCGTGGCCGCCACCGTACCTTCTGCAGTACCTACTTCTTCTCCTGCAACTGAACTGATGGGAATGACATCATGATCGTGGTTATCGGCAGCATCAATATGGACCTGGTCTTGCGCGTGCCGCGCATGCCCCTGCCCGGCGAAACCCTGACGGGCGGCGCGTTTAGAACTATTCCTGGCGGCAAGGGCGCCAACCAGGCCGTGGCCTGCGCGCGCCTGAGCGGCAAGGTGGCGGGCGCCCAGCAAGTGGCCATGGTCGGCTGCGTGGGCGACGACGCCTTCGGCGCGACCCTGCGCACGGCCCTCGTGGGTGACGGCATCATCGACAGCCACGTCACCACCTTGCCGGGCGTCGCTTCCGGCATCGCTTCCATCCTCGTCGACGACAACGGCCAGAACAGCATCGTGATCGCCGGCGGCGCCAACGATCTGCTCAGCCCCGCGCACATCGACGCGGCGAAAGAGCTGATCGAGCAGGCGGACATCGTCGTGCTGCAGCTGGAAACGCCGATGGCCACCGTCGTGCACGCGATCAAACTGGCCCGCTCGCTGGGCAAGACCGTGGTGCTGAACCCGGCCCCGGCGGCCAGCTTGCCGGACGGCGTGCTGGAACTGGTCGACTACCTGATTCCGAATGAAATCGAAGCGGCCATGCTGGCCGGCGTCAGCCCGGATGGCGCCGATGCCCAGGCGCTGGCGGCGGCGCTGCAAAAGCTGGGCAGCGACAACGTCATCATCACGCTCGGCTCCAAGGGCGTGCATGCGTCCCTGTATGGCGGCGATTTCACGTTTCCTGCCGAAGCGGTGCAGGCGGTCGACACGACGGCCGCCGGCGACACCTTCATCGGCGGCTTTGTCGCGGGCCTGGCGTCCGGCATGGACGAGGCGGAATCCATCCAGCAAGGCCAGCGCGCGGCCGCCTGGAGCGTCACCAAGCCCGGCGCGCAAACCTCGATCCCCCACTTGCACGAGCTGTTCTAACGACACCACGCCCATGAAAAAATCACCGCTGCTGAATATTGCACTGTCGCAACTGATCGCGTCGCTGGGGCATGGCGACATGCTCGTCATCGGCGATGCGGGCTTGCCGTCGCAGCCGGGCGTGCCCCTGATCGACCTGGCCCTGACGCGCGGCATTCCCGGCTTCATCGATACCGTGAATACCGTGCTGAGCGAAATGCAGGTGGAATACCATTTGCTCGCCAGCGAGTTGCCGCAGCACAATCCGGCCATGGCGGCGCAGGTGGCGGCCCTGGGCTTGCCCGATGCGCGCCAGGTGACGCACGAGGAGTTCAAGCAATTGAGCAAGGGCGCGCGCGCTATCGTGCGTACGGGCGAATGCAGTCCGTATGCCAACATCATTTTGGTCGCCGGCGTCGTGTTCTAGCGCAAACAATGGCGACATTGTTTGCCAAAAACATCAACGCTATTGTTCTCACTGAAATAATTATCCAATGGCAAAAGGGGCGGCTACAATAGCCTTACCCCTGCCAGCTCGGCAGCTTCCTGTGGTGTTCCGCCATGCCGATGAAAGCCCCCGACGCTTTCCGCCTAGTCTTGCCGCTCGCCGGCAGGCTGGCGCGCGGCTGGCGCGGCCTTTTCTTCCTGCTGCTGTGTCTGGCCACACAAGCCCGGGCGCTGGAACCCGTCTCCCTGCAGCTCAATTTCACGCACCAGTTCCAGTTCGCCGGCTATTACGCGGCCATCGAGCAAGGCTATTACCGCGAGGCGGGCCTCGACGTGACGCTGCTCGAAGGCAGCGGCGCGCCGCGCGCCGAGGCGGCCGTGCTGGCGGGCCAGGCCGAATATGGCGTGGGCAACAGCACCTTGCTGCTCAGCCGCCTGGCCGGTAAACCCGTGGTGGTGCTGGCCGTCGTGTTCCAGCATTCGCCCAGCGTGCTGCTGATGCGCCAGCATGGCGGCGCGCCCGACGTGCGCCGGCTGGCGGGCGCCCCCGTGATGATAGGCGCGCCCGCCGACGCGGCATCCGCGTCCGATGAAGTGTCGCTGTTCCTGAAGAAAATGGGCGTCGCGCCGCAGCAGATGCGCCACTTGCCGCCCAGCTACCGGGTCGAGGATTTGATCGAGGGCAAGGTCGATGCGATCGCCGCGTATTCCACCAACGAACCGGACTATCTGGACCGGGCGGGCTTTCCCTATTACCAGTTTACGCCGCGCACGGCCGGCATCGATTTCTACGGCGACAACCTGTTTACCAGCGAGCACGAACTGCGCCGCCATCCCGAGCGCGTGAAAGCGTTCCGCGCGGCCAGCCTGCGCGGCTGGCAATACGCGATGGCGCACCGCGAGGAAATGGCGCAACTGATCCATGTCAAGTACGGCCAGCGCCATGACCGCGCCCATCTGCTGTACGAGGCGCAGCAGATGGAATTGCTGCTGCAGCCCACGCTGGTGGAACCGGGCTACATGAATCCCCAGCGCTGGCAGCATATCGCCGATACGTATGCCGCCATGGGCGTGCTGCCGCGCGATGCCACGGACAGCCGCGCCTACCAGGGCTTTTTGTACCGCCCCGTGCCAGGCGCGGACCTGGGCTGGCTGTACCTGTCGCTGGGCGTGGCGGGCAGCCTGCTGGCCGTGTCGGCCGCCTTTCACTTCAGCAATCTGGCACGCGAGCGCCGCCGCACGGAAGACACCATCCGCCAGGGCGAGTTGCGCTTTCGCACCATGTTCGAGCAGGCGCCCATGGGCATCGCTCTGATCGATACCGTGAGCGGACAGTTTCTGGATATCAATCCGCGCTATCTGGCCATCGCCGGGCGCAGCCTGGAGCACATGAAGCAGACGAGCTGGATGGAGATCAGCCATCCCGACGACGTGGCGGGCGAGCAGGCCCACGTGGCGCAGCTGCTGGCGCGGCGCATGCAGGGCTTTCGCCACGCCAAGCGCATCGTGCGCCCCGATGGCGGCGTGGTGTGGGTCGACGCCTCGGTGACGGCCATCGCCACGGCACGCCATGACGGCCCACACCACTTGTGCATGCTGGAAGACGTGACGGACAAGCGCCAAACGGAAGCGCTGATCTGGCAGCAAGCCAACTTCGATACTCTGACGCAATTGCCGAACCGCCGCATGTTCCACGAGCGCCTGCGCCAGGCGCTGGCCCAGGGCCGCCGCGACGCGAGCCGCGTGGCCATCCTGTTCATCGACCTCGACCATTTCAAGGAAGTCAACGACACCCTCGGCCACCACCAGGGCGATATCCTGCTGATCGAGGCGGCGCGGCGCATCCGCGTGGGCGTGCGCGAGACGGACACGGTGGCGCGCCTGGGCGGCGACGAGTTCACGGTGATCCTGTCCGACCTCGATGATTTGCAGCAAGTCGACCGCATCGCGCGGCAAATCCTCGACGGCTTGCTGGCGCCGTTCTTGCTGGGGCAGGAGCAGGCCTTCGTGTCGGCCTCGATCGGCATCACCCTGTATCCGGACGACGCGGGCACCATCGAGGAATTGCTCAAGCATGCGGACCAGGCCATGTATGTCTCGAAAGGCGCGGGACGCAACCGCTACAGTTATTTCACGCCCGCCATGCAGGTGGCGGCCGTCAACCGCATGCGCATGGGGGCGGACTTGCGCACGGCCCTGCGGGAACAGCAGATGCAGCTGCATTACCAGCCCATCGTCGAGCTGCATAGCGGCCAACTTGCCAAGGCAGAAGCCTTGCTGCGCTGGCACCATCCGCAGCGGGGCATCGTGTGCCCGCCCGATTTTCTGGCGCTGGCCGAAAGCAGCGGCTTGATCGTGGAGATCGGCGACTGGGTGCTGCGCACGGCGGCCGCGCAGCTGCTGCATTGGCGCGCGCAGGGCCAGGTCATCGGCTTGCCGGGGCTGCAGCTGTGCCTGAACCAGTCGTCGCTGGAATTGCAGCGCGAAGTCGAGGCGCCCGGCACCTGGCTGCGCCAACTGCTGGCGCTCGATGTGCCGCCTTCGGCCATCGTGCTCGACATGCGCGAAGATGTACTCTTACCTAACGGCAATAGCATGGCGCCACGCCTGCAGCACTTGCGCGAGGCGGGCTTGCAGATCGCCCTCGACGACTTCGGCAGCGGCCATGCCTCGCTGACGCAATTGCAGCAGTGCGGCATCGATTACCTGAAGCTCGACGGCGTGCTGGTGCGCAAGCTGGGGCCCGGGGCCAGCGAACTGGCGCTGTGCGAAGCCATCGTCACCATGGCCCACAAGCTGGGTTTGCAAGTCATCGCCGAAGGGGTGGAGACCGAAGAGCAGCGCGCGCGGCTGCTGGAGATCGGCTGCGATTTTGCGCAAGGTGAGCTGTTTGCGCCGCCGCTGGCCATCGAAGCGTTCGACGCGCTGCTGCACGCCAGGCGGCCCTTGCACCCTTGAAACAGGCGCGCCGCGCTACCAGATGTTACGCAAGCCTGCGGGACGGGGCCCCCGGCCTGAACGGGCTTATACTCGACGGGCTGGCGCCTGCGTCCGGCTTTGCTGTCATGGGTCCCGGACCCTACGCAGGCAAACCTTCTTCCATTCACTCAACTCGAGGTGACCTCATGGGCATTTTCAGCAATATCTACAACAAGATCTTCCACCATTCGTCCGACGCCGCACCGGCTGCCACGCCAGCCGCCACGACGGCGCCGGCAGCGGCACCTGCGGCTCCGGATGCCGCACCGGCGGCTGCCGTTCCCGTGGTGGACGTGGAAGTGGTGCTGGTCGACCTGGCCAGCAAGAACGCGGAAAAACTCAATTGGCGCACGTCCATCGTCGACCTGATGAAACTGCTTCAACTCGACAGCAGCCTGGCCGCGCGCAAGGAACTGGCGCAAGAGCTGCACTTCACGGGCGACACCAACGATTCGGCCAGCATGAACATCTGGCTGCACCGCCAGGTGATGATCAAGCTGGCGGAAAACGGCGGCAAGGTACCGGAAGAGCTAAAGAACTAAGAAGGAAACACTTGGCGGCGGCAGGGGTATCCACTGTCACCGCTATCCAATCCCGTGGGAACTGCCTATCATGGAGTTCCCATGGCGTCATGATAGCTAAAACCAATTGAAACTATTGTGACAATCAATTTTGAATATGGGTTAAAACCCCTTACACTAGAGTCTTACTGATTCACCACACGAGAGGAAATGACATGTCGCTGATCAATACCCAAGTTAAACCATTCAAGGCAACCGCATACCACAATGGCAAATTCGTCGACCTGACGGAAGCGTCGCTGAAAGGCAAGTGGTCGGTATTCGTCTTCTACCCGGCCGACTTCACCTTCGTTTGCCCAACCGAACTGGAAGATCTGGCCGATCACCACGCCGAGTTCCAGAAGCTGGGCGTCGATGTCTACGGCATCTCGACCGATACCCACTTCGCGCACAAAGCCTGGCACGACACCTCGGACGCCATCAAGAAAGTGCAATACGCACTGATCGGTGACCCGACCGGCGCCCTGTCGCGCAACTTCGAAGTCATGATCGAAGAAGAAGGCCTGGCACTGCGCGGCACCTTCGTCATCAATCCGGACGGCTTCATCAAAGTGCTGGAAGTGCATGACAACGGCATCGGCCGTGACGCATCGGAACTGTTGCGCAAAGTGAAAGCCGCCCAGTACGTGGCGAACCACCCAGGCGAAGTGTGCCCGGCAAAATGGACGGAAGGCGCCGCAACGCTGACCCCATCGCTGGACCTGGTCGGCAAGATATAAGTCTCGATGCACGACGTAGCAAACAAGTAGTTACCGCGATGCCGGACCGGGCGTCCGGCCCGGCATTCGCCTAAATATTTGTAAAGGAAGAAAAAATCATGTTAGATGCAACCCTCAAAACCCAACTGAAATCCTACCTGGAAAAAGTGGTGTATCCGCTTGAGCTGGTCGCTTCTCTCGATGACAGCGCAAAAGCCCGCGAGATGAAGGAATTGCTCCAGGAAATAGTCCTGTTGAGCGACAAGATCACGCTGGTCGAGCGCCTTGACGCTGGCGTACGCACCCCGTCGTTCAGCATCAACCGTACCGGCTCCGACATCGGCGTGCGTTTCGCCGGTGTGCCGCTGGGCCACGAATTCACCTCGCTGGTGCTGGCGCTGCTGCAAGTGGGCGGCCACACCATCAAGTTCGACGACGCCGTGATCGAGCAGATCCGCAACCTCGACGGCGATTACGAGTTTGAAACGTTTATTTCGCTTTCCTGCCATAACTGCCCGGAAGTGGTGCAGGCCTTGAATGCCATGGCCGTGATCAACCCGCGCATCAAGGTCACCACCATCGATGGCGGCGTGTTCCCGCAAGAAGTGGAAGCGCGCCAGATCATGGCCGTGCCGATGATGTTCCTCAACGGCCAGCACTTTGGCCAGGGACGCACGAATGTCGAGGAAATCCTCGCCAAGCTCGACACCAATGCTGGCACCCGCCAGGCGGAAGCTTTGAGCAAGAAAGACGTGTTTGATGTGCTGATCGTCGGCGGCGGCCCAGCCGGCGCGGCAGCGGCCATCTATGCGGCCCGCAAGGGCATCAACACGGGCGTGCTGGCCGAGCGTTTCGGCGGCCAGGTACTCGATACCCTGGCCATCGAGAACTTTATTTCCGTCAAGGAAACCGATGGTCCGAAGTTCGCCGTGGCGCTGGAACAGCACGTCAAGGAATACGACGTCGACATCATGAACACGCAGCGCGCCGCGAAATTGACGCCAGGCAAGCTGATCGAGATTGAAACGGCGAATGGTGCCGTGCTCAAAGCCAAGACCGTCATCCTGGCCACCGGTGCCCGCTGGCGCGAAATCAACGTGCCGGGCGAGAAGGAATACCGCAACCACGGTGTCGCCTACTGCCCGCACTGCGATGGTCCCTTGTTCAAGGGCAAGCGCGTGGCCGTGATCGGCGGCGGCAACTCGGGTGTGGAAGCGGCGATCGACCTGGCCGGCCTCGTGAAACACGTGACCCTGATCGAGTTCGGCGCGGAACTGCGCGCCGATGCGGTGCTGCAGCGCAAGCTGCACAGCCTGCCCAACGTGACCGTGATCACCTCGGCGCAAACCACCGAGATCCACGGCGATGGCAAGATCGTCAATGGCCTCAGTTACACGGACCGGGTCAGCGGCGCGTCGAACAAGGTCGAGCTGGAAGGCGTCTTCGTGCAAATCGGCCTGGTGCCGAACACGGAGTGGCTCAAGGGCACGGTCGCGCTGTCGCGCCACGGCGAAATCGAAGTGGACGCCCGCGGCCAGACCTCGATCCCCGGCGTGTTCGCGGCCGGCGACGTCACCACCGTGCCGTACAAGCAGATCATCATCGCCACCGGCGAAGGCGCCAAGGCAGCCTTGTCCGCCTTTGACCACCTGATCCGCTCGGACGACGAGGAAGTGGTCGACGAGTCCGCGGCGAAAGAAGCATTGACGGCGTAAATCGTCACGCTGGAAAAAACCGGAACGGCCGCGGGGCCCTTCCGGTTTTTTTATGCGTAAAGAAACTTAACTGCCCGCGTACAGGGGATTGGCGGCCACGTACACCGCGATGCCGTCGACGGCCATGTCCTTCGGTGCGATCTCGGCCAGGGCGAAGACGGTCTTGTTGTTAAAAGTTTGCACGTGCCATGTAAAACGCTGGCCGGCGCGCGCGATGGTGACGGTTTCGCCGCGCGTGACGTTGATGTGGCGCGTATCGGGCTGCAGCTCGATGCTGCGCTGGGCGGCGGCGTGGGGGGCGCTGCTGCCATAGTCGGCGGCCGTGCCCGTGGGGCCGGCGGCGATCGCCGAGGTGGCAACGGTGGTGAGGGCGGCGCACAGGATGGCCAGGGCGCTGCGGTGGGTGTTCAACATATCAATCTCCAAGAATTAGCCTGGCGCGCCGAATAAGCGCGCCATGTTGTCGTTGTGGCTGCACCGGGATCGCCGGTTTTTGCAACACGGCATCGTAAGCGGTTCTTGGCCGATCTGCAAAGCTGTATTTCCTGTCTATATTTCCACGGTGGCCGCCAGCGGCACGTCCGGCGCCATGTGGCTGGTCAGCACGATGCACTGGCGCGCCAGGCGCGATGGCTCGGCCAGGCGCGCGCGCAAGTAAGCCATGGCGGCCGCGTCGAGGCCATTGAACGGCTCGTCGATCAGCAGCAGGCGCACGGGCAAGGCCAGGGCCAAGGCCAGCTGCAGTTTTTTATGCTGGCCCAGCGAGAGGGCGTTGATGCTTTGCTGCAAGGTTGGCAGCAGGGCAAACGCGCTCAGCTCATCGTTCAGCAGGGCCTGGTCGCTGCCCGGGTACAGGGCCAGGTGCAGGTCGAGAAACTCGTACACCTGCAGCCAGGGCAGGGCGGGTGCATCGCCGCCGCAATAGAAGGCCTGGGCGCGGTAGGCCAGCGGCATGAAGCCGCTGTCGATATCGTTCAGGCGGATGGCGCCGCGCGCGGGCAGCAGGGCGCCGCTCGCCAGCTTCAGCAGGGTTGTCTTGCCGGCGCCGTTGGCGCCGCGCAGCCAGGTGACGCCGGGGCCGAATTGCTGGTTGAATCCCTGGAACACGCTGTGCGTGGGGAAGTGAAAATCGAGGTGCTCGATGTGCAGAGTGGGACGACAGGCATTCAATTCCATAATTCGCTTCCGATGGCGCTCAAGGCAAGGATGGACAGGACGACGAGGGCGACACGCCCGCGTGCCGTCAGGCGGGGCAGGCCGACGATGGCCAGCAGGGCGACGCTGGCGGTGATGGCATACACCCTGGTCGCGCGCTGCTGCAAGGCGGCGGGATCGGTGGCGTACAGCAAGACGCCGGCGGCCAGCAGCACGGCAAACGCTGGCAGCAGGCTGGCCGCGCAAGCCAGGCGCGTCAGGGCCGTACTGGCCAGGGGCCAGGCGTTCAGCACGGGGCGCAGCACGGCGATCTGCTCGCGCACGGCCTTGTCGCCGCGGTCCGTCACAATGACCAGGCTGGCGCTGGCCAGTAAACCGAGCAGCGGCGCGGGCACGAGGGGCGCGCGCAGCAGCCAGGCCAGCATGCTGGCGCCGGCCGTAGCCAGCAGCACGCTTTGCTGCAGGCCAATCACATTTTCATTGCGCCAGAACGGCAGCCAGAACAGCTGGCGCCACAGGAAGACGCTGCGCCAACGGGGGGGCTGCGGCACATAGGTGCTCATCGTGGGCGCCCGCGCCCTTTGGGCGGGGTGCGGCGCGCGCAGGCGCTGTGCCATGATGAGCGTCGTCAGCAGCCAGGCCAGCAGCCAGGCGGCGAGGGTGGCGGCCATGCCGGGCGCGACGACCGGGCGCAGCCAGGGCGGCGACTGCAGCAGCCAGATGCTGGCCGAGACGGCGTACGCGAGGCCCAGCGGCAGCATCAGCAGGCCGGCCACGGCCACATCGGCTTGCCAGCGCAGGCGCGGCGGCAAGGGCAGCTGGCGCAGCCAGGCGGCGGTATGCGCCGGCAGCAATCGCTTGCGCAGCAGCCAGGCGGGCAGGCAAGTGAGCACGGTCTGCGTGCCGATGATGCCCAGGGCGGCGGGCCAGGGCAGGGTCACGGCGAGAAAGCCGGGCAGGGCGATGACGCTGAGCAAGCCCAGCAGGACGGGACCGGCCAGGAACACGAGAATCTCCATGGAACTGGCCAGGCTGGCGGCAAATTGCAGCAAAGCATGATGGGCCAGGCGCAAGCGCAGGGCGAGGTAGGGGGAAAAGCTGCGGGGCAGGCGCATCAAGGCGTGGACTGAGTCAGGGTAGCGCTGATTCTAGTGCATTTGCTGTTCCAGAATGGGAAAAGCCCTTCGGTTCCAGGAACCAAAGGGCTTTTCTTTTATTGGCGGAGCGGACGGGACTCGAACCCGCGACCCCCGACGTGACAGGCCGGTATTCTAACCAACTGAACTACCACTCCAAGCTCGTATGATCTGTGTTGCTGATCCATGAAGCACTGGATAATTTTCTGTATTGGTGGTGGGTGCTGAGAGGCTCGAACTCCCGACCTACGCCTTGTAAGGGCGCCGCTCTACCAACTGAGCTAAGCACCCGCATACCCAGAAAACTATCCCGACGTTTGTCACCACGTCTGGAAGAGGCACTATTATAGGGGGCGCTTTCGTGCTTGTGCAACTATTCTTGAGGGGGAATGGCAGTTTTTTTGCTGAAAAGCGCAAAAATGTTCAAGGAAGGGAGTACTGGCGTGATTTCTGCTGCTGAAATGGGAAAAGCCCTTCGGTTCCAGGAACCAAAGGGCTTTTCTTTTATTGGCGGAGCGGACGGGACTCGAACCCGCGACCCCCGACGTGACAGGCCGGTATTCTAACCAACTGAACTACCACTCCAAGCTCGTATGATCTGTGTTGCTGATCCATGAAGCACTGGACAGTTTTCTGATTTGGTGGGTGCTGAGAGGCTCGAACTCCCGACCTACGCCTTGTAAGGGCGCCGCTCTACCAACTGAGCTAAGCACCCGTTGCTTGTCTCAGAAAACCATCCCGACGTTTGTCACCACGTCTGGAAGAGGCGCTATTATAGGATGGCTAAAATCCTTCTGCAAGCGCTTTTTCACATTATTCTGTGATATTCCACTGCGACAGCATCCACGCCATATTGAAGGCGTTTTCCTGGATGGCGTTATAGCGGCCCGACGCGCCGCCGTGGCCGGCGCCCATATTCGTTTTCAGCAGCAGGGGATTGCCGTCCGTTTTATAGGCGCGCAGCTTGGCCACATACTTGGCCGGTTCCCAGTACATGACCTGGCTGTCGTTCAGGCCCGTCGTCACCAGCATGGCCGGGTAATTCTTGCGCGCAATGTTGTCGTACGGCGAGTAGCTGAGCATGTAGTCGTAGGCCGCCTTCTGGTTCGGGTCGCCCCATTCCAGGTACTCTCCCGTGGTCAGCGGCAGGCTGGCGTCCATCATGGTGTTCATCACGTCGACGAAGGGCACGGCCGCGTGCACGGCGTGGAACAGTTCGGGGCGCATGTTGACGACGGCGCCCATCAGCAAGCCGCCGGCGCTGCCGCCCTGGATGATCAGGCGGTTCGGGCTCGTCCATTTTTCGCGCACCAGGTAGTCGGCGCTGTCGATGAAGTCATGGAAGGTGTTTTTCTTCTTCATCAGCATGCCGTCTTCATGCCACGCTTCGCCCATGTCGGTGCCGCCGCGGATATGCGCTTGCGCATAGATGACGCCCCGCTCCAGCAGGCTGATGCGGCTGATGGAAAAAGTGGCTTCCGTCGAGATGCCATACGAACCGTACGAGTACAGCAGCAGCGGCGCGGAACCGTCGAGCTTGACGCCCTTCTTGTAGACGACCCACAGCGGCACTTGCACGCCATCGCGCGCTGTCACCCACAGGCGCTGCGTGGTGTAGCGGCTGCCGTCAAAGCCGCCGACGATTTCCTGCTGCTTCAGTACCGTGCGCTGGCCATCCTTCATGCTGACATCGATGATGGTGGGCGGCGTGACAGGCGACTGGTACGACATGCGAAATTGCGTGGCCGAAAACTCCGGCGTGCCGACGGCCGTGGCCAGGTAGACGGGGTCGTCGAACTGCACCGTCTTCCAGTTCTTTTGCGCAAAATCAAAGATGCGCGCGCGGTTCAAGGCACGCGCCTTTTCCATCACCACCAGATAGCCCTGGAAGGCGTCGATGGACTGGATCACGGCATCCTTGTTGTGCGGTACGACGGGCTTCCAGTTCTTCGGCTGCGGCGCAGACAGGGGCGCGCTGACGACGCGGAAATTCTTCGCATCCTTGTTGGTGAGAATGTACAGCTGGCCGTCGCGGTGCTCGACGCCGTAGCGGTGGCCCTTCTCGCGTTTCAGCACGCTCTGGAAACTGCCTTGCGGCTTGCTCGTTGGCAGCAGCAGCACTTCGCTCGTATCCGTGCTGCCCGAAGTGAGCACGAAGAACTGCCTGTCGTGCGTGCGGTCCACATGGATGGCGAACTGTTCCACCGGCTCGTGGTAGACCTGTTGCGGCGCGCCGCCCAGGGCCAGGCGGAACACGCGGTCCGAGCGCTTGGTGGTGGCGTCTTCCTGCGCCAGCATCAGGGTGGCATTGTCCGCCGCCCAGGCCACGGACGTCACGCGCGGCATGCTGTCCGTGAGCAATTTGCCCGTCTTCAAATCCTTGACATGCAGCTCGTACTGGCGGAAACCCGTCGTGTCGGTGGTATAGGCCAGCAATTGTTCATTCGGGCTGATGGCAAACGCGCGCACGGCAAAGAATTTGTGGCCTTCGGCCAATTGATTCTGGTCCAGCAGGATTTCTTCAAACGCCTGCGCATCGTAGGCGCCGCCGGCGCCGACGGGGCGGCGGCAGTGAATCGGATATTGCTTGCCCGCTTCCACGCGCGTGTAATAGTAAAAGTTGCCCTGGCGCGCAGGCACGGACAGGTCCACTTCCTGCATGCGTCCCTTGACTTCGGCATACACCTTGTCAGCCAGCGGCTGGATCGGGGCCGTGACGGCGGCCGTGTAGGCGTTTTCCGCATTCAGGTAGTCGATCACGGCAGGATCGGTCTTTTTTTGCAGCCAGCGGTAGTCGTCCGTGACGACGGTGCCGTGGCGCGTTTCCTGCCAGGCCGTCTTGGCGGCGATGGGCGCGGACAGAGTGGCAGCGGTGGTGGTGGCGTCGGCGGCCAGCGCGGATGGCGCCAGCGTGGACAGCAGCAGGGCCGGCAGGATGGATGAGCAGGCGGCAATGCGGCGCAAGGCGTGATGTGCGGTGGACAAGGCAACTCCTTCGGTTCGTTGTTGTGCAGCAATTCTATTCTTGCTAAATAGAAAAGCCAATCATGATTTCAGTCAACACGGCGCGGCGCTTGCATCCACGGGCATTTCCAGCGATACTGTATATAACAACAGTATTTAACTGCATTCCGCCGCGAGGTGCCCTTGACCACATCTGCCTCCCCACTTCCCGAGCCGCCTGCCGCCCGCCGCTGGATAGCCCACCTGGACATGGACGCCTTCTTCGCGTCCGTGGAATTGCTGAAATATCCCGAATTGCGCGGCGAGCCGGTGGTGATCGGCGGCGGCCGGCTGCAGCAGCCCGTGCTGCAGGAAGACGGCACGCGGCAATTCGCGCGCATGCGCGACTATGTGGGGCGCGGCGTCGTCACCACCTCGACCTATGCGGCGCGCGCGTTCGGCGTGTTTTCCGCCATGGGCATCATGAAGGCGGCGAAACTGGCGCCCGACAGCATCCTGCTGCCCGCCGATTTCGAGGCTTACCGCGACTATTCGGCCCGCTTCAAACAAGCCGTGGCGCAGTTGTGTCCCATCATCCAGAACGTGGGCATCGATGAAATCTATGTCGACCTGACCGAACATGGCGAGCAGGCGCCGGCCATGGCGGCGCGCCTGAAGGCGGCCGTGTTCGAGGCGACGGGCCTGTCGTGCTCGATCGGCCTGGCGCCGAACAAATTGCTGGCGAAAATCTGTTCCGACCTGGAAAAACCCGACGGTCTGACCATTTTGTCGCCCGAGGATATTGAAACGCGCGTGTGGCCCTTGCCGGCGAAAAAGATCAACGGCATCGGCCCGAAGGCGACGGCCAAGCTGGAAGCCTTGGGCATTGTCACCATCGGCGAGCTGGCGCGGGCCGACATGGCCATGCTGCGCACGCAGTTCGGCGACCTGTACACGGGCTGGCTGCGCCAGGCGGCGCTGGGCATCGACGAGCGGCCCGTGCAGACGAGCCGGGAAACCAAGTCCGTCAGCCGCGAAACGACGTTCGAGCGCGACTTGCAGGTGGTGCGCGACCGCGCCACCCTGTCGGAAAAGCTGGAAAGCCTGTGCACGCGCGTGGCGGGCGACCTCGACAAGCAGTCGCTGGCGGGGCGCACGGTGGGCATCAAGCTGCGCTTCGAGGATTTCAGCACGGTGACGCGCGACGTCACCCTGCCCAGCGCCACGGCGGACGCCGCCGCCATCCTGCGCGCCAGCCGCGACTGCTTGCGGCGCGTGCCATTTGAAAAGAAAATCCGCCTGCTGGGCGTGCGCATCTCGACCTTGTCCGATCCGGCCGTCGTGACGCGGCAGGCACCAGCCCAGGCGGAGCTGTTTCCCGCCCTGTAGCGGCGTTTCCTACAAGATACATACCGCGCCAGACCGCGCTTTTGACGGCATTTTCACGTCGAAAGTGTAGAATGGCGTTCCCCTGGCACTACTGAAACAAACGGAAGACAAAAACTATGTGGTTCAAGAATCTTCAGATTTACCGCCTGCCCGCACCGTGGGCTTACACGCCAGAACAACTGGAAGAGGCTTTGTCCTCGAACAAATTTACGCCGGCGACCAGCATGGATCTGATGCGCCAGGGCTGGGATACGCCGCGCCCGAACGGCGGCCTGGTCCACGTGGTCAACAAGCAAATGCTGATCCTGCTGGGCACGGAAAAGAAATTGCTGCCAGCAACCGTCATCAACCAGGTGGCCAAGGCCCGTGCCGCCGAGATGGAAGAAGCGCAAGGCTTTGCGCCTGGTAAAAAGGCCATGAAGGAATTGAAGGAGCGCGTGGCCGACGAGCTGCTGCCGCGCGCCTTCAGCATCCGCAGCAACGTCTGGACATGGATCGATCCCGTCAACGGCTGGCTGGTGGTCGATGCGGCCAGCCCGGCGAAAGCCGACGAAGTCATCAAGCTGCTGCTGAAAGCCGTCGATAAATTGCCGCTGGAAAGCCTGCGCGTGCAGCGCTCGCCCGTGGCGGTGATGACGGAGTGGCTGCAGGCGGACGACGCGCCTGCCGGCTTCACGGTCGACATGGACACGGAATTGCGCGCCACGGGCGAGAGCAAGGCCACCGTGCGCTACGTGCGCCACACCCTGGAAGCGGACGACGTGCGCCGCCACATCGCGGCCGGCAAGCAGTGCACGCGCCTGGCCATGACGTGGAACGACAAGATCTCGTTCGTGCTGACGGAGTCGCTGGCGATCAAGAGCGTCAAGCCGCTGGACGTGATCAAGGAAACGGAATCGAGCACGAAGAACGACGAAGAGCGTTTCGACGGCGACGTGATGCTGATGACGGGCGAGCTCTCCAAGCTGATGGCCGACGTGGTCGAAGCGCTGGGCGGCGAAGCGACTGCATAAAAGCAGTTATATCGGTATGGAAAAGGAGCTTCGGCTCCTTTTTTTCGTCTGTGCAATATGCGGGCGCATAAAAAAAGCGCCTTGCACGGTGAAGTGCAAGGCGCTTTCCAGACAAGCTAATTCACAACGTCAAATTAGAACTTGTAGTTGCCGGTGATGTAGAACGAACGCATCATTGGATCGGCGTAGCGTGGGTCGAAGCCGACCTGGTGGCCCGACGACGCGCGCAGCGACAGCGGCGGTGCACGGTCGAACAGGTTTTTGATACCTGCGCGTATCGTGGTTTGCTTGTCAAAGGCGAAACGTGCTTGCCAGTCGAACGTGGTGTACGACGGTACTTGCAGGCGGAAGTTTTTCTCTTCTTTCTGAGTAGCGAGGTTGTACACGGTAGCGGCTGCGTCGGTGTAGCCGTTACGGTAGTTGACCGTGACCGTGTTGCTCAGACGGCCCGTGTCCAGGGTCGTCGTCAGCTTCATCAGGTTACGGAACGTGACTTCGTTGGTGTCGCCGAAGAAGTTCATGTTGCTGGTGTAGATATTGTCGCTACCAGCCTTGGTGTAGTTGGCGTGCAACATGTGCGTACCGCTCAATTGGGCGGTCAGCTTGCCGAAGTCAAACTTGTGGTTGGCCGACAGATCCCAGTCGATACCACGGTATTCCTTCTTGCCGATGTTGACCGACAGTTTCTTGAACGAGTAGTAGGTGATGCCGGTCGATGGTTCGGTATAGGTTCCGAAGCTCGATGCATACTTGATCGGATCGGCAAATGCCTGCTCTTCGGAAACTTCCGACACAGCATTGCGCAGTTTCACATCCCACAGATCGGCGCCGAACGAGAAGGCCGCGCTAGGCTCGACACGGAAGCCCAGGGTGAACTGCTTCGATTTTTCCGATTGCAGATCCGGGTTGCCTTGCGATACGGCATTGTATTGCGTTGCTTCCGCGCGGCACAGTGCGTTACCTGGGTATGGGCAGTCAAATTTCTTGGCGGTAAAGCCGGCGTTGACCAGTGGCTGAGCAATTTCCAGCATGCTCGGCGCCTTGAAGCCCGTGCCATAGGAACCGCGGATCAGCACGGTCTGTACCGGCTGCCAGCGTGCCGATACCTTGTAGGTATTGGCGCTGTCTTTTTTGCCGACAGTTTTGTTGTTCAGCTTGTCATCGATCGCCTTGACGGTATCGTGACGGCCACCGACGGTCATTTCGAACGACTTGGTCAGCGGTGCCAGCAACTCGACGAACGCGCCGTAGGTGTCGCGGCTCATGTCGTAGGCAGGCTTGGTGTTGAAGCTGTAGATGTCGTCGCCGGTGGCGCCTGGCGATTGCTCATAGGTATAGGTGCGGTAGTCGCCACCGATACCCAGGCTGGCTTTGCCGCCTGGCAGGCTGAACAATTCACGCGAACCGTGCGTGTCGACGCCGCGCATCGTGGTCGATGCGGTACGCACGGAGCCGACGAATTGCGCGCCAGCGACCTGTGCTTGCACGGATGGCTTTTGCGTCGCTGCAAACGGGTTGAAGTCCGGATTGGCCAGGATGTCCTTGAACGCCTGATTTTTCTGGTAGCCACCCGTGTAGCGCTCGTCGATCGAGTTTTGCGACCAGGTCAGGCCGCTTTCGAAGTTCCACGCGCCCAGTTCGCCTTCCACACCGACGACCATGTGTTTGGTTTCGGTGATGGTGTTGCTGGCGCGCAGACCGAAGTCGGTGCTGCGGTAGTTGGCCGTCACGGATTTGACGTCGGCGCGTTGCGCTGGCGTCAGGTAGGGCGACACATAGGTGTTGTACAGCGCGCTGTCCTTGGCGATCGAAATCGGGATCGGATTGGCGGCGATACGCGCCGTCAGGTCGTAGCGCGAGTAGGCCAGTTCGGCGAATGCGTTCAGGTTGTCGTTCAGCTTGTACGTCGCTTTGGAGAACAGGCTGTCGCGTTTCGATTGCGGCACGACTTCCACGGTGGAGCCAGTGTCGAAGCCGCAAGCGCGTGCATTGGCGGTGGTGACGTCGAAACCTTCAGGGCAATTGCCATTTTTAGCCAGGTAAGGCGAAAACGCGGTCGATGGCGCACCGCTCTTGTAGGCAACCGTGGCGCCTGCTGGCGAAGCCGAGGTGCTGGTGCGGTCCCAGATGTAGTTATTGCCGTTGCGGCTAAATGGCACATACGAGCTAGCGGCGAACGTGCGGTCGGTGGCGCGCAGTTTCGACTGCTCGTCGTGACGGTACGACAGCAGCACGTTGAAACGGTCTTCGTCCAGATCGCCGAAACCGTAGGTGACGCTGGTGTTCCAGGCGTTGCCGCCCTTGTCTTCCGGACCGCCGTAGGTGGCTTCCAGGGTGGCGCCTTGCTGGTTTTTCTTCAGGATGAAGTTCAGTACGCCGGCGATGGCGTCCGAACCGTACAGTGCCGAAGCGCCGTCGGTCAGGATTTCGACGCGCTCAACGGCGCTCATTGGAATGGCATTCAGGTTGACCGTGGTGCCGGAACCTTGTGGCGCGATGCGGCGGCCGTTCAACAGCACCAGGGTGTAGGTTTCACCGATACCATGCAGCGATGCACTGGTATTGCCGCCCGAGTCGGAACCAGCGGCGACTGCGCCGATGGTGAAGCCTTGCATGGCAGGCAGGGCCTGGATCAGGTCGGCTACCGAAGTAGCGCCCGATTTGGCGATCGCTTCTTGCGACAGGCGCTGCACAGGCAGGGCGCCTTCGACAGCGATACGCTTGATGCTCGAACCGGTAATTTCAACTTTTTGAATTGCTTCGTCCGCCATGGATTGGCCGGAGAACAAGACGCTGCCTGCCAGTACGGTCAGGGCCAGGCGTACGCTGCGTACGCCGATTTTTTCTTTAAATGCCATTGTAACAATTACTCCGTAGTAGTTTTAATAACGACAAGCAGTACACGAGCACCGCTCAGGCCATCGGATAGAGGGCCAGCGGAGGCGTGTACGGTAGGCGGAACCACGTCGGTGGGAGGTGGAAGACTACTTAGCGCAATATTGTTATAAATGCACTTTTGACTTGTCGAGGCAAACATTATGTCTTCTCAGCAAGGAAAAATGCATGTCAACCGTGTCGGATTTGGCAATAAATTATAGATACTGAAGAATATTTTATTTATTTGTTAAATTGCAGTTTTATATTTCAATATATCAGTGTTTTAAAAAATGTTGAATGGCGTTTTTTTACAACATAAAATTATTGTATTGGCAATTCGATGTTTTACCTACAATAATTCGAGGAAAAGTGTTGCTATGCAGAATTTCTGAAAGGTCAAAAAACGTAAAAAAGCCCGCTGAAAGCGGGCGGGGCGAATTGTGACAGAGTGTCGGTCAGGCCGTTGCCGGCCTGTTTGTGCCCCTGTGCTTTGCCATCGCTTACAAGGGCTGGAACACGCCGGCGGCGCGGTTCTTCTGCACATTGTCCCAAGCGAAGATCTGGCCGTTCATGGCCACGTACACGCCGGCCGGCAAGGTTTGCGCCACGCCGCAGGCAAAGCCCAGGTTGAACAGGGCATCGGAATTGTCGATTTCGTAGGGAATCATGGCGCCCGTGAGAATCACCGTTTGCTGCAGGTTCGCCGCGCCCAGCACTTGCGCCGTTTCGCGCATGGTGTCGGTGCCGTGGATGATGACGATGGCTTTTTCCTGCGCCGCGCGGCACGAGGCCAGCACGCGCTGGCGGTCCGCATCCTGCATGTCGAGCGAGTCCAGCAGTGGCAGTTGCTCCAGCGCCACGGGCGCCGTCATGCGCGCGCGGGCAATCGCTGCCGGCAAATGACTGTCGGAAAAGCCCAGGGTACCGTTCAATTCGTTGTAGTGTTTGTCGAAAGTGCCGCCGGTGGCGAGTATGCGCAAAGTCATGATGTGGTCACGATGTCAGTGGAGAATGACGCGCATGATAGCGTGGATTGTGTCCCTTGCGTGAATGGCGGGCCGGTGCGCATCGCACCTGGAAAATTCAGCCATCTGTGAGTACACTGGTTTCTTTGTTTGCCTGCCACCCCGACTCCGTATGAAAGCGCTCGCTCCCGGTACCGTTATTTTTCACCGCCACCGCGGCTACGGGGTGATCACGTCCGTCAATCTGCTGACGGGCTGGATCGCCGCCCGTTTCGGCAGCGAAGCGCGGACCCTGGACCTGAACCTGTCGACCGACGACGTGCAGTTCGCCGATGGCGAAGCGATCCTGTTTCGCCGCGCGCCGCCGGACCGCATGCCGCACGCGCGCCTGATGGCCATGGTGCGCGAGCTGCACCAGGCCGGTTACCAGAAACTGTATCTGTATTCCTGGCCCAAGCCGTCCGGCCTGCACTGGCGCTGGCATCTGTTCACGGGGCCGCGCGACTGGATGCAGCGGCCGTGGCGCGAAGGCTGGTATGGCTCGGGCGCCGATTACAACGTCAACCCGGTGATGGGCTGGGGCGACACGCCCGGCGCCACCACTGGCGAGCTGATCGATGCCCTGGCCCGTTTCGATCCGCAAGGCCTGGCGCAGGCGCTGGGGCGCGACGACGACCATAGCGACTGGTTTGGCCGCGTCTGCGATGCTTTATTGCCGAATTACATGTACAGCCTGGACATGCAGCGCACGGCAGGCGAGCCCTTGCCAGACATGCCGCCCGTGCCGGTAGTGGCCGTGCGCGCCGGCGTGGCGCCGTATGCGGGACCGCAGATCGCCTGGCCGCCCGGCTGGGCCGGCCTGTGGCGCGGCCGGCACGTGCTGCCGGCGCCCGCCATCCGCATCACTGGAGAACCCGACCTCCTCAAGGGCTTTCAGCGCTCCTGAGGGACTTGCCGCGCGTGCGCCAGTACTTCCGGATTGAGCAGGCGCGTGCATTGACCCTGCATGAAATCGACAATGTTTTGCAAGGCGTAGCGGAAATACAGTTCATAGCTGTCCCGCTCGACGTAGCCCAGGTGTGGCGTGGCCAGCACGTTCGGCAGCAGCAGCAATGGCGAGCCGGGCGGCAAGGGTTCATCCGTAAACACGTCCAGCGCGGCGGCGCCCGGACGTCCCATCTGAAGCGCCGCTTCCAGCGCGCCCTCGGCCACTAGTTCGGCGCGGCTGGTGTTGACGAAAAGCGAGTTTGGTTTCATGCGCGCCAGGTCCTCGGCTGTGACCAGGCCGCGTGTCTTGTCGGACAGGCGCAGGTGCAGGCTCAGCACGTCGGCCTGTTCAAAGAAGGCCTCGCGCGATGGTGCCGCCGTGTCGCCGGCCGCCACGGCCGCCGCACGGCTCGCTTCGCTGCCCCACACGAGGATGGTCATGCCAAAGGCGCGGCCATAGCCGGCGATCAATTGCCCGATCTTGCCGTAGCCCCAGATCGCCAGGGTGCGCCCTTTCAATACCGTACCGAGCGTGTTGCGCGCCGGCTCGATTGACGACGTCTGCCACAGCCCTTCCTGTAAATGTTGCGCGTACGGCACGATCTTGCGTTGCGCCGCCATGATCAGCGCCCACGTCAGTTCGGCCGGCGCCGTGGGCGAGCCGATGCCTTCCGCGATGGCGATGCCCAGTTCCGTGGCGGCCGCCACGTCGACGTGTCCGCTGACCTTGCCCGTTTGCGATATCAGTTTCAGGTTCGGCAGTTTCGACAGCAAGGCCCGGTTGAAACTGCTGCGTTCGCGGATCAGCACCAGCGCGTCGAACGGCGCCAGGCGGATGGCCAGCTGGCCCAGTCCCCGCGCCGTATTGCTGAACACTTTGACCTCGTGGCCATCGAGCAATTGGAAACAATCGAGGCCGCGCACGGCATCCTGATAGTCATCGAGTATGGCAATTTTCATGGTGGATGGCCGATTTTAGTGAAGATTTGGTAGGGAAATAACAGGATACGGGAAATGCTGAATAGCCTACTACATTAGTCAAGCTATTCTCCTACATTTTTGCGAGAATAGCCGTTACGCGGGTGTACAATCGCCGGCACTTTTAAAGCTTCCTGATTATAGTTATAGCGCAAACTGTTCCTGCAGCCTGGGTGCATGATCCAGGTAAACGACTCCAGAGCCCTGCCCGCGTGAGCACCCCGCCCGCAGTGAGCCGCAGCCAACTCTCAACGATGCTGCCTGTCTTGCCGGAATGACCAGAATTTCTTTTATTGGTATTGGAGGTAATATGAATCAGCCCGTCATGGGTGGCGTCGCCGCACTCAACGTCCCAGCTTATATTAAACAACAGAAACTGATCAACTGGGTGGCCGACATTGCCGCGCTGACCAAGCCGGACCGCATCTACTGGTGCGATGGCTCGCAGGAAGAGTACGAGCGCCTGTGCGCCGAGATGGTTGCCAGCGGCACCATGAAAAAACTGAATGCCGACAAGCGCCCGAATTCCTACCTGGCCTGCTCCGACCCGAGCGACGTGGCGCGCGTCGAAGACCGCACGTATATCTGTTCGGCAACGAAAGAAGCGGCCGGCCCGACGAACAACTGGACCGATCCGGGCGAGATGCGCCACACCCTGAACGGCCTGTTCGACGGCTGCATGCGCGGCCGCACCATGTACGTGGTGCCCTTCTCGATGGGGCCGCTCGGCTCGCCGATCGCCCACATCGGCGTGGAACTGTCCGATTCGCCGTATGTCGCCGTCAACATGAAGATCATGACCCGCATGGGCCGTGCCGTGTACGACGTGCTGGGCACCGATGGCGAATTCGTGCCGTGCGTGCACAGCGTGGGCGCGCCGCTGGCCGCCGGCCAGCAAGACGTGAAATGGCCGTGCAACAGCACCAAGTACATCGTGCATTTCCCGGAGACGCGCGAAATCTGGTCCTTCGGTTCCGGCTACGGCGGCAACGCCTTGCTGGGCAAGAAATGCTTCGCCCTGCGCATCGCCTCGAACATGGGCTACCAGGAAGCGCAAGCGTCCGACAACAACCCGGGCTGGCTGGCCGAACACATGCTGATCCTCGGCGTGGAATCGCCGGAAGGCAAGAAGCATTACGTCGCGGCAGCGTTCCCGTCCGCTTGCGGCAAGACCAACTTCGCCATGCTGATCCCGCCGGCAAGTTTTAACGGTTGGAAAGTAACCACCATCGGCGACGATATCGCCTGGATCAAGCCGGGCGCCGATGGCCGTTTGTACGCCATCAACCCGGAAGCCGGCTATTTTGGCGTGGCACCGGGCACCAACGAAAAAACCAATTACAACTGCATGGCATCCATGCGCGACAACACGATTTTCACCAACGTGGCGCTGACGGACGACGGCGACGTCTGGTGGGAAGGCTTGACCAAGGAAGCACCTGCCCACCTGATCGACTGGCAGGGTAAGGACTGGACGCCGGCGTCCGGCACCAAGGCGGCGCATCCGAATGCGCGCTTCACTGTTGCTGCAACGCAAAACCCAGTGATCGACTCGGCCTGGGACGATCCGGCCGGTGTGCCGATCTCGGCCTTCATCTTCGGCGGCCGCCGCTCGACCACCGTGCCGCTCGTCACCGAAGCGCGCAACTGGGTCGAAGGCGTGTACATGGCCGCCACCATGGGCTCGGAAACGACGGCTGCCGCCGTGGGCCAGATGGGCGTCGTGCGCCGCGATCCATTTGCCATGTTGCCGTTTATCGGCTATAACATGAGCGATTACTTCCAGCACTGGCTGGACATGGGCGTCAAGGTGGGCAAGGTCAACCCGGCTGCCCTGCCGAAGATCTACTGCGTCAACTGGTTCCGCACGGACGAGGCTGGCAAGTTCGTCTGGCCTGGCTTTGGCGACAACATGCGCGTGCTGAAATGGATGCTGGAGCGCATCGAAGGCAAGGCGGGCGGCGTGGAAAACCTGTTCGGCACGACGCCGCAGTATGGCGACCTGAACTGGGATGGCTTGCCATTCACGCAAGAACAGTTCGACACCATCACCTCGATCGACAAGGCCGCGTGGGTGGAAGAATTGAAATTGCATACGCAGTTGTTTGAAAAACTCGCGTATCATCTGCCGCAAGAATTGGCAGATCACAAGGCTGCGCTGGAAAAGCGGCTGAGTGCGTAAATAAGTTAACGTACGACGGCGCCTGACAAGCGTAGCGCGCCGCGCAATAGCTTGTCAGGTGTTGAGAGTTGTAGTGGGGGAGAAACACGCCGGCATAGACTGGCGTGCTATAAGTGACACGCCGGCAATGACTGGCGTGCTAGCAAAAAGAGAAACGG
>NZ_JBWBYV010000057.1:0-53460 GCF_056174685.1 Janthinobacterium sp. BHSEK | reverse complement strand
ACATGTTGCGAAGTTGTTGATCGCAATCATTACCCAAAATTCTAAATAATCCGCTTCTTCCAGATTCATGGCTTTGTCGCTCCACTGAGGACAAATGCCGGTACAAGTTATGCCTGATGACCATAGCAAGTTGGTCCCACCCCTTCCCATCCCGAACAGGACCGTGAAACAACTTTGCGCCGATGATAGTGCTGCAACCAGTGTGAAAGTAGGTTATCGTCAGGCTTGTTATTCGCAGTAGAGAAAAACCCCACCGGATTCCGGTGGGGTTTTTTTTCGTCTGGCGGTTGGATGCGCCGCTGGTGCTGTCGGCTTACGCTGCGCTAAGCCGACCTACGCCGACCTGCGCCGGCCTACCCCTGATCCGACCTACGCCGGCCGACACCGGCCGATATCGACCAAACCGGGTAGGTCGGGTAGGTCGGATTAGCGCGCAGCGCGTAATCCGACAACATTGTTGGTATGGTGGGAGATCAGCTACCGCGATAGGTCGAGTATGACCACGGCGACACCACCAGCGGCACGTGGTAGTTCTCATCCGTATGTGCAATGCCGAAGGACAGCGTCACCAGATCGATGAAGCGGGGCGAGGGCAATTCCACGCCTTGGGCGGCGAAATAATCGCCGGCATTGAATACCAGCTCATACTGGCCCGCTTTCATGCTGTCTCCTTCCAGCAAGGGGGAACTGCAGCGGCCGTCGCTATTGGTTATATCCATCTTCAATAACACTTTACCTTCCGGCGCGACCGAAAATAGGGCCACCTTGACGCCGGCTCCCGGCCTGCCGTGGGCGATATCGAGTACATGCGTGCTGAGTTTTCCCATTTGCTATCCTGTATATAGGGTGAGTGAATGTGCTTATCGTGCAAATCATATACCTGCGTCAGCACCTGGCTATATGATTGGGCGTATAACCAACATTGTCTCCTATAGGCGAGCCACCGCATGAGCACTTATGAAAATTATCCGCGCGACTTGATCGGCTATGGCCGCACGCCACCGCATCCGCAATGGCCGGGCCAGGCCCGCATCGCCCTGCAATTCGTTCTCAATTACGAGGAAGGGGCGGAAAACAGCGTGCTGCATGGCGATCCCGCTTCGGAAACGTTTTTATCGGAAATGATCGGTGCGGCCGCTTTTCCTGCGCGCCACCTGAGCATGGAGTCGATTTATGAATACGGTTCGCGTGCCGGACTCTGGCGTTTGCTGCGCATGTTCGAGGAGCGGCGCCTGCCATTGACGGTGTTTGGCGTATCGATGGCCTTGAAACGCAATCCGGAAGCGGTGGCTGCGTTCCAGCAACTGGGGCATGAAATCGCCTGCCACGGCTTGCGCTGGATTTCCTACCAAAACATGGATGAAGCGACGGAGCGCGAACACATGCGTGTAGCCGTGCAGATCATCCGCGAATTGACGGGTTCCTCCCCGCAAGGCTGGTACACGGGGCGCGACTCTCCGAATACGCGCAAACTGGTGGTCGAGCATGGCGGCTTCCGCTACGACGCCGATTATTACGGCGATGACCTGCCATTCTGGGAAAAGGTGGCGTACACGGACGCGGCCGGCATGCCGGCCATGCAGCCGCAGCTGATCGTGCCCTACACCCTGGATACGAACGATATGCGCTTTGCCGCCATGCAGGGCTTTAATTCGGGCACGCAGTTTTTCGATTACCTGAAGGATGCCTTCGACGTGCTGTACGCGGAAGGCGATCCGAACGGCTTGAACCAGCCGAAGATGCTGTCCATCGGCCTGCATTGCCGCCTGGTGGGGCGGCCGGGACGGGCCGCGGCGCTGGCGCGCTTCCTCGACTATATACAGCGCCATGAGCAGGTCTGGATCACGCGCCGCATCGATATCGCAGAACACTGGCATGCGACGCATCCCTGCACTATCTGATGCATATTGTTATTGGATGATAAGTAAAATCAGTCTTTGCATATAGTTGTCCCATATGCCGGTGTTAATCTCCTATACTGGGACTATACCGAGGCCAGCATGTCAGAACCGATCCGCTTTTACTACCGTGGTGCCGTACAGGAAGTACGCAACGCCGCCCCTACGCAGACTGTGTTGCAGCACCTGCGCGAGGATTTGCATTGCACGGGCACCAAGGAGGGCTGCGCCGAGGGCGATTGCGGCGCCTGCACCGTCGTCATCGGCAGCCTGGTGGATGGCCAGGTCGAGATGAAAGCCGTCAACGCCTGCATTCAGCTGACGCCCACGCTCGATGGCAAGGCCCTGTTTTCCGTGGAAGACTTGCAGCAGCCTGATGGCGCCTTGCATCCGGTGCAGCAGGCGATGGTCGAGTGCCACGGTTCCCAGTGCGGTTTTTGCACGCCCGGCTTCGTCATGTCCTTGTGGGGCATGTATCTGGAGAAAAGTGGCGCCACGCCCACGCGCTGCGAAATCGACGATACGCTGTCGGGCAATCTGTGCCGCTGCACCGGTTACCGGCCCATCATCGACGCCGCCAGGCGCATGGGGGAGTTGCCGCACGTCACGTTTGACCGCGATGCCTTGGCGCAGCAATTGCAGGCGCTGCAGCGCGTCAGCGTGAGTACCTATGAACATGGCGGCCAGCACTTCCACGCGCCGCGTACCATCGATGAACTGGTGGCGTTGCGCGCGGGAAAACCGCGGGCCTGCCTGCTGGCCGGTTCCACGGACGTGGGCTTGTGGGTCACCAAGCAACTGCGCGACCTGGGCGACATCATTTATCTGGGCAATGTGGCCGCGCTGAAAACCATCGGCATCGTTGACGGCCAGCTGCAGATTGGCGCCGGCGCCAGCCTGAACGATGCGTATGCGGCGCTGTGCCGGCATTATCCGGACGAATTGTCGGAACTGTGGCAGCGTTTTGCTTCCTTGCCGATCCGCAACGCGGGTACTCTGGGCGGCAATGTGGCGAATGGTTCCCCCATCGGCGACTCGATGCCGTGGCTGATTGCGCTGGGCAGCGATATCGTGCTGCGCGGCCCGGCTGGACAGCGGATCATGCCGCTGGAGCAGTTCTATTTGGGCTATCAAAAGAAAGATATGCAACCGGGCGAATTCGTCGAAGCCGTGCGCGTGCCCTTGCCCCGTGCCGGCGTGCATTTCCGCACGTATAAACTGGCGAAACGCTTCGACCAGGATATCTCGGCCGTGTGCGCCGCGTTCGCCTTCCAGCTCGACGGCGAGCGCATCGTGGATGCGCGCATCGCCTTTGGCGGCATGGCGGCCACGCCGCAGCGCGCCGCGCAGACGGAAGCGTTTCTGCGGGGGCAGGCGTGGACGGAAGACAATCTGCTCATTGCCATGCGCCTGCTGGCTGACGATTACGTTCCCATGTCGGACATGCGTGCGTCGAACACCTACCGCATGACGACGGCGCAAAACCTGTTGCGCCGCTTCTGGCTGGAAACCCGTCCTGGAGCGCCATTGCCCCCGACGTCCCTCAACGCCTACGCTTGCCGCGCCTGAAAGGACCAGCATGAATTATCCTGCCACGCCCGAACTGCAAGCGGCCGCCTGGGCCGCCGTGGGCAAGCCCAGCCCCCATGAATCGGCGCAACTGCATGTGCTGGGGCAAGCCACGTACACGGACGATATTGCCGAACTGCAGGGCACCTTGCACGCGGCGCTGGGCCTGTCGCAAAAGCCGCACGCGCGCATCACGGCCATGGATATCTCCGCCGTGCGCGATGCGCAGGGTGTCGTCGCCGTCTATACGGCGCAGGACATTCCCGGCACCAATGATTGCGGCCCCATCATCCACGACGATCCCATCCTGGCTTTTGATCTGGTGCAATACGTGGGCCAGCCCATCTTTATTGTGGTGGCCGATACGCACGACCATGCGCGCCGCGCCGCCCGCCTGGCGCAAGTGTCCTATGACGAGTTGCCCGCGATCATGACGCCGCAGGCGGCCAAGGCGGCGCAATCGTATGTGCTGCCGCCCATGCAGCTGACGCGCGGGAATTACCAAGCCGCATTCGAGGGCGCGCCGCATGTGGTCAAGGGCCAGCTGTATGTGGGCGGTCAGGAACAGTTTTATCTGGAAGGACAGATTTCCTACGCCATCCCGAAAGAAGCGCAGGGCATGCTGGTGCTGTGTTCTACCCAGCATCCGAGTGAGATGCAGCACGTGGTAGCGCATGCGCTGGGCGTGCATTCGCACAACATCACGGTCGAATGCCGGCGCATGGGGGGAGGTTTCGGCGGCAAGGAATCGCAGTCGGCCCTGTGGGCGGCGGCCGCGTCGATCGCGGCGGCCAAACTGAAGCGTCCCGTGAAACTGCGCGCCGACCGCGACGACGACATGCTGGTGACGGGCAAGCGCCACTGTTTTTACTATGAGTACGAAGTGGGCTACGACGATGATGGCCGTATCCTTGCCGCCAAGGTCGACATGACCACGCGCGCAGGGTATTCGGCCGACCTGTCCGGTCCCGTCGCCACGCGCGCCGTTTGCCACTTCGATAACACCTATTATTTGTCCGATGTGGACATTCGCGCCGCCTGCGGCAAGACGAATACGCAGTCGAACACGGCTTTCCGGGGCTTCGGCGGGCCGCAGGGCGCTATTGCCATCGAGTACGTGATCGATGAAATCGCCCGCCATTTGCAACGCGATGCGCTCGATATCCGCCTGCTCAACTTCTATGGCCGTAACGATGCGGAAGGGCGCAACGTCACGCCGTACGGGCAAAAAATCGTCGACAACGTGATCCATGAACTCGTCGCGGAACTGGAAGAGAGCAGCGATTACCGGGCGCGCCGCCGCGCTATCGACGCCTTTAATGAGGCCAGTCCTGTCCTGAAAAAGGGGCTGGCATTCACGCCCTTGAAATTCGGCATCGCCTTCAACGTCACGCATCTGAACCAGGCCGGCGCCCTCGTGCACGTGTACGTGGATGGCTCCGTGCTGGTCAACCATGGCGGCACGGAAATGGGGCAGGGCATCAATACCAAGGTCATGCAGGTAGTGGCGCACGAGCTGGGACTGGACCTCGAATGCGTACGCGCCACGGCTACCGACACCAGCAAGGTGGCGAACACGTCGGCCACGGCGGCGTCCACCGGCGCCGACTTGAACGGCAAGGCGGCGCAGGACGCGGCACGCCAGATCCGTGAACGCCTGGCCGATTACGCGGTCAAACTGTACGGCGGCGAATCCGCTGGCGTGCGCTTCTTCGACAAGCATATCCACGTCAATGGTCACGTCGTGCCGTTTGCCGAGCTGGTGCAGAAGGCGTACCTGGCCCGCGTACAACTGTGGTCGGACGGTTTCTATGCCACGCCCGGGCTGTCGTGGGATGCGAAGACGATGACGGGCCATCCGTTTTCCTACTACGCGTATGGCGCGGCCGTGGCCGAAGTGGTGGTCGATACCTTGACGGGCGAATGGAAACTGCTGCGCGCCGATGCCTTGTACGACGCGGGCCAGTCATTGAATCCCGCGATTGATCTGGGTCAAGTGGAAGGCGCGTTTATCCAGGGCATGGGCTGGCTGACGACGGAGCAGCTGTGGTGGAATGGGGCAGGCAAGCTGATGACGCATGCGCCGTCGACGTACAAGATTCCCGGCATTTCCGATTGTCCGGAAGATTTCCGTGTGAAACTGTTCCAGAACAGCAATGTGGAAGACAGCATCCACCGTTCCAAAGCCGTGGGCGAGCCGCCGCTGCTGTTGCCGTTTTCCGTGTTCTTTGCCATCCGCGACGCCATTTCCAGCGTGGGCCATCACGCCGTGCAGCCACCGCTGAATGCACCGGCCACCAGCGAGGAAATTCTCAAGGCGGTCATGGCCGTCCAAGCGGCGCATGCCGGCGCATAGGAGCAGAAGATGAGCGACTGGCTGACGGCAATCGAGAACGACACGCGGGCATCCGTGCTGGTGACGGTGGCCCTGGTGGAAGGTTCCGGGCCGCGCGAGGGGGGCGCGAAGATGCGCGTCACCCTCGAAGGCCAAGTGGACACCATCGGCGGCGGCCACCTGGAATTGCGCGCCGTGGAAATCGCCAAGACCATGCTGACCACGGGCGACACCCGCGCGCGGTTCGAACGTTTTGCGCTGGGCCCCAGCCTGGGCCAATGCTGCGGAGGTGTTGTTTATCTTGCCTTTGAACCTGTCGATGCCAGCTTGAACGATGTATTGTCTGCCTTGCGCGAGCGCCGCCAGCAGGATAGCTGGCGCCTGACGGCGCTCGATGGCGAACCCGCCTCTGCGCTGTTCGATGCTGACGGTCGCTTGATCGCCGGCACGCCAGGCCAGGCGCCCGACACGTTTTCACGCGAGCGCGCAACCCATGTCGTGCAGGGGAGTGACGGGCGGCGCTGGCTGGTCGATCCCTGCCTGGCGCCGCGCGCCCATCTGACCCTGTTCGGCGCTGGCCACGTGGGCGCGGCCATCGTGCGCGCGCTGGCCCACTTGCCCTGCAATGTCACCTGGGTCGATGAACGCGAAGACATGTTTCTCGCAGCATTGCCGGCGGGGTTGCCAGCTAATGTGCGCATCGCCGCCACCGACACGCCCGAAGAATTCGTCGCCATGGCGCCGCCAGGCGGCAGCTATCTGGTCATGACGCATAGCCATGCGCTGGATCAACGCTTGACGCAAGCCATCATGGCGCGCGAGGATGCGGGCTGGTTCGGGCTGATCGGTTCGCACACCAAGCGCAAGCAGTTCGAGCACCGGCTGCAGGCGCGTGGCGTGCCGGACGAGCGCATTGCGGCCATGGTGTGTCCGATCGGCATGCCCGGCATCCGCAACAAGGCACCGGCCGTGATCGCCGCCTCCGTTGCCTGTCAATTACTCATGGTGTGGGAGGAAGCGGCCGCTGCCGCCCTGGCCGCACCGCTGCGGCTGGCGTCTGCCAGCGCGCCACCGCGCCGCAAGCAGCGCGCGGTCAATCATCTTTTATAGAAAGAAGTCATGCCGATTGTTCCTGCCACTTTGCAAGCTTACCGTGCCAGCTTGCTGCACTTCCACGCCGATCCTGCTTTCAGCGAAGAGGCGCACGCCTGGCATGCGGATGGCTTGCTGATCGTGGCCGATGGCAAGGTGGTGGCAGCCGGTGATTACGCGCAGCTGCAAGCGATATTGCCGCCGGTCACGCAGATCGTCGATTACCGGGGCAAGCTGATCGTACCCGGCTTTATCGACACGCATGTGCATTTTCCGCAGACGGAAATGATCGCCTCGCCCGCGCCCGGTTTGCTGCCGTGGCTGGAGACGTATACTTTTCCTACCGAACGCGCGTTTGAGAACCCAGAGCATGCGCGCGATGTCGCCGAGTTCTTTCTCGATGAACTGCTGCGCTGCGGCACCACGACGGCCATGGTGTATGGCAGCGTGCATCCGCAATCGGTCGATGCCTTTTTTGGCGCCAGCGAGGCGCGCGGCTTGCGCATGGTGGCGGGCAAGGTCTTGATGGACCGCAACTGCCCCGAGTTCCTGCGCGACACGGCCGAGTCCGGCGCGCGCGACAGCGAGGAGCTGATCCGCCGCTGGCACAAGCGCGGCCGCTCGCTGTACGCGATCACGCCCCGTTTCGTGCCGACGTCCACGAATGAACAGATGCATCTGGCGGGCGAGCTGGCGCGCGCTTATCCAGATACGTACTTGCAGACCCACGTGTCGGAAAACGAGGATGAATGCCGCTGGGTGCGCGAACTGCACCCGCAGGCGCGCAGCTACCTCGATGTGTATGACCAGTACGGCATGCTGCGCCCACGTGCCATGTTCGGCCACTGCATCTGGCTCGACGAGCGCGACCGCGCGCGCATGGCGGAAACGTCTTCGGCAGCCGCCATTTGTCCTACATCAAACCTGTTCCTGGGCAGCGGCCTGTTCGATTTCGAGCGGGCCGATGCGGCGAAAGTGCTGCTGTCGCTGGCCACCGATGTGGGTGGCGGCACCTCGTTCTCGATGTTGCAAACAATGAACGAAGCCTATAAAGTAGCACGCTTGAAAGGCAGCTATCTGCCCGCCTTGCGCATGTTTTACCTGGCGACCCTGGGCGCCGCGCGCGCCATGCAGCTGGAAGGCACCCTGGGCAATTTCACTGCCGGCACGGAAGCGGACTTCATCGTGCTCGACAAGCAATCGACGCCGCTGCTCGAACGCCGCACGGCTGGCTGTCAAAGCCTGGAGGAATTGCTGTTTGCCTTCGCGCTGCTGGGCGACGACCGCGCTGTGGCCGCCACCTATTCAGGCGGGCAATGCGTGCATGTGCGGGGGCAGGGCTGACCTACCCGTTGTTCAACACGAATTATCCTGAGCGAGAACGCGAATGCACAAGAAACTCACTGGCCTGGCGCTTGGCGCCGCGCTGGCATTGACCGGAACGGCGCAAGCCGCCAAGGCCGTGGCCACTCCGTCTTCCAACGAAGCGGCCACGGCGCGGCATTTTGCCACCCTGCTTGCCGGTGCACAGCCGAAGACAGCCGAGTTGAGCCTGTTCTTTTCCATGATGCCCAAGGGCGGTGATCTGCATCACCATTATTCGGGCGCCATTTACGCCGAGCAATTTCTCGACTGGGTCGACAAGGAAAACTATTGCGTCAACAAGACGACCTACCGCATCGAAAGCAACAAGGACGTCGTGGCGGCCGAGCGCGCCAAGCCGGCCGGACAGCGCAGCTGCCTGTCGTCCACGGAAGTGTTTGCCGACGCGGGCCTGTATGTGGAGTTGCTGCAGCGCTGGTCGACCAAGGATTTCTATAACCACGGCGCCGTCCAGACGCCACCGGACCGTACCTTCTTTGATACCTTCGGCTACTTCGGTCCCGTGGCATCGACGAATACGGCGGATGGCCTGAAAACCCTGAAGCAACGCGCCATCGCGGAAAACCTCAGCTACATCGAGACGATTTTCGAACTGTCGCCCTTCGTGCAAAACACCCAGTTCGACCAGCAAGTGCTGGCACCGGGCTTGCCGCCGGCAGCGTTGCAAGCGCTGCTGGCCAAGTGGACAGCCAGCCTGGAGCAGGACGCCAGCTTCCAGAAGAGCATCACTGCCTATAACGACAATGTGAACGCCAGCAGCGCCGGCATCGACGATGCCAACTTCACCATGCGCTACCAGGCGTATGTGCTGCGCTTCCTGTCGCCATCACAGGTGTTCTCTTCGATGGTGGCGGCCTTCAAGGCGGCCAGCCTGAATCCGCTGGTGGTGGGCGTGAATATCGTGGGCCAGGAAAGCGTGAATGTGTCGATGCGCGACTACAGCCTGCACATGGAAATGTTCAAGTTCCTCAAGACGAAATATCCGAACGTCAAGATCGCCCTGCACGCCGGTGAACTGGCGCTGGGCATGGTGCCGCCGGAAGGCATGGCTTTCCATATCGCCGAAGCCGTCGACGTGGCCGGCGCCAACCGCATCGGCCACGGCATGGATATCGCTTACGAAAATAATGCGCTGGGGACCATGCAGAAGATGCGCGAACGCAATATTCCCGTGGAAGTGAACCTGACCAGCAATGATTACATCCTCGGCATCAAGGGCCAGGCCCATCCGATTACCCTGTACCGCAAGTACGGCGTGCCCTTCGTGATTTCCACCGACGATGCCGGCGTATCGCGCAACACCTTGTCGAACGAGTACGTGCTGTTTGCCAGCCAGTACAAGACCGATTATGCGGAAATCAAAAAGCTGTCGTATAACAGCTTGCGTTATTCCTTCCTGGCGGAGGCGGACAAGCAGCGTTTGCTGAAAGCGCTCGATGCCCGTTTTACCCGTTTTGAAGCGCAAATTGCCGCGGCCGACAAGGCCGGCAAGAGCAGCAAACCGTAAGTTGCGCGACCTTCGCAACTGATACTTTCAGAGCGGCCGGATCTTCCGGCCGTTTTCCATTTTCCCCCTCCAATACCCGCAATGTTTTTTTGTTAATGTTGTGGCGGCCATGCGACACAATTGACGGCAGATACGCGACTTTATCCAATTTCCTGGATGAATCAATTTCAAGTACATATTGCTCATTTATAATCTCGCGCCATAAGCCCGAACGCTGTCAGCACGATATCAATCTCGCTCCTTACCCTATGCTATTTATATTTTAAATATATAAATATGTAAAAAAAATCGTATTTGTCATCCATTTTTTGATGATGCATAGTGGGATGAAGGTGATATTAAAAAGTCACAATTCATCTGGGCGATATCGTATGAAGCTGGGTATTTGCAGTAAATAAAGGTGAGATGCAGAGTGAAACAAACAGTCGCGCAGCTAAATGACGACATTCCTCTGTATTTTTCCGCCGTGTCACAGTCTTGAAATATTTAACAATTACACTCGCGGCTTGCCATGTTGGCCGGCTCAGCATGTCGGGTGAATGACACAGATGCTAGCGCGCTGTGTTGTACGGCCAGGAGACCTCGTTTTCCGTCGTTATTGCTTGAATTGCCAGGGGCTGTGATGTGTGGAGAGGCGTTTGTGATGGTCTTGTCAGGACCGCAGCCAGTCCAGCCGGCGTAACAGTTGCAGCATCGTAAAGAGGAGATCTTGTGTTTGTGTTGCTGTGCGGCGCAGCCGGACGGTGGGGCAATCCAGGATGTTCAAAAATAATAGTCTTTTCTGGGGTTAAAGATGATCAATCACAAGCGACTTCGGCTAACGCAAATCGCGTTCAGCCTGTCTATTGCACTGGCGGCGGCACCATCGTTCGCACAGAACACTACGTCGGCCATCAGCGGACGTATCTCTGCCAATGACGGCAAGCCTGCAGCTGGCGCGCAGGTCAATATCGTTCACGTTGAATCTGGCTCCGTCAGCAACGTGACCACCGATGCCGAAGGCCGTTATGTTGCACGTGGCTTGCGCGCAGGCGGTCCCTACACGATCACCATCACCAAGAATGGCGAAGTGGAAAAACGCGAAGGCGTCTTCATCCAACTGGCTGAAACGGCCAGCGTCGATGCGACCCTGGGTGCGCAGATGCAAGTGGTGAAAGTCAGCACGAATGCCATCCGCAATCAGGTATTTAACCGTAACAACATGGGCGCCGGCACCAATATCAGCCCGACAGAACTGGCAACCCAGGCATCGATTTCGCGCAGCTTGCAGGATTACGCCCGCGCCGACCCGCGCCTGTCGCAAACGGACAAGGAGCGCGGTGAAATTTCCGTCGCTGGCCAGAACTCGCGCTACAACTCGATGACGATCGACGGCGTGGCCGTGAATGACACCTTCGGTCTGGAAGCTTCCGGTACGGCTACCGGCAAGCAACCGATCTCGATCGAAGCGATCCAGTCGGTGCAAGTGAACGTCGCCAACTATGACGTGACGCAAAAAGGCTACACGGGCGCCAACATCAACGCCGTGACCAAATCCGGCACCAACAAGGTCAAGGGCAGCGTTTACTACGTGTTCCGCAATGACAGCACCGCTGGCGACCGCTATAACGATACGACGGGCGCGTACTACGCACCGCCAAAATCGAAGGACACCACCAAGGGCATCACCCTGGGCGGCCCGCTGATCGAAGACAAACTGTTCTTGTTTGCTAACTACGAAGAAACCAAGAGCTCGCGCGGCGCCCCGGCCTTCGGTCCGGTCGGCAGTGCACAGACCAACGTAGCGATCACCCAATCGGCCATCGATGGCGCCATCGCCATCGCCAAGGACAAGTATGGCATCCCTATCGGCAGCCTGGCGATCCCTGACGGTTCGGCATTCACGGCCAAGGAAAAGCTGCTGAAACTGGACTGGAACTTGACCGATACCCAACGCATCATGTTGCGTTACGCCAAGACCGAGCAAGCTGAACCTATCTACACGGGTTTCTCGCCGACCGGCCTGTCGCTGAGTTCTTACTGGTATAACCAGGAAAAGAACCTGGAAACGCTGGTTGGCCAATGGACGTCCGAGTGGACGCCGACGTTCTCGACAGAGGTCAAGGTATCGTCGCGCAAGTATGATAGCGTGCCGAAAAACAATGCTTACCTGCCATCCATGGGCTTGCAGTTCTCGGGTGCGCTACCGGATGGCGCGCCAGCCAGCTTGGCTACCGGTAACCGCTTCCTGAACTTCGGTACGGAACAAAGCCGTCAGATGAACGTGCTGGGCACCAAGACCAAAGATTTCTATGCGGCCGGTACCTGGGCGCTGGGCGATCACGAAGTCAAGTTCGGCACGGACTACAGCAAGAACGATGTCTACAATGCATTCTTGCAAAACGTTAACGGTAACTACACCTTTGGCTGTATCAACAGCAGCACCAAGGTGACGTATTCGTTCGGTGCTATCGATTGCGGCAACAAGGCCACGACCGCGGCGCAGATCCAGGCCGCCGTACTGGAAAACTTCCGCCTGGGCCGACCAAGCTCGTACAGCTATCAGGTACCGCAGCCGGGCCGCACGCTGGCAGACGCCACTGCAACGTTCTCGCTGAAAAACATCGGTTTGTTCGTGCAAGATACCTGGGACGTCAGCAAGCAGCTGACCATCAGCGCGGGCTTGCGCATCGATGGTACCCGCATCGGCGAAAAGCCCATCTACAATCCGACCGCGGCGCTGCCAACGGTCGCACGTACCAGCCAGTTTGGTCGTCAAACGGGCGGTTTCGGTGTGGATAATACGCGTACCATCGACGGTGAAAACCTGTACCAGCCACGCGTCGGCTTCAACTACAAGTTTGACTCGGCACGTCCGACGCAAGTGCGCGGCGGCTTCGGCCTGTTCCAGGGCGCGGCAGCCAGTGTCTGGCTGGGCAATCCATACCAGAACACCGGCATGGCCACGCAAAACTACACCTGCTCGTCTTCGGCCGGTACTTGCCTGGATACGCCTGGCTTCTTCAATCCAGATCCAACCAAGCAGCCTACCAATCTGGGTCCTGTGATCCCGGCGATGAAAGTGGACTTGCTGAGCACTGATTTGGCGCAACCTTCGGTGTGGAAAGCCAACCTGGCATTCGAACATGAATTGCCATGGATGGGCCTGATCGTAGGTGCCGAATACCTGCGTCTGCAAACCAAGAACTCGATCTACTACCAGGAGCTGAACCTGGGTGCGCCAACGGCAACTGGTAGCGATGGCCGTCCTCTGTACTATGGCAAGAATGCTTATGACGCCACGTGCTGGAATGCTTCGGGTAGCTTGAAAGGTGGCGCATCTTGCAGCGCCTTGACCAAGGCGGGCAGCAATGCTGCGTTCGGTCAAGTCCTGATGGCCACGAATACCGACAAGGGCGCATCGAACGTGCTGACCCTGTCGCTGCGTAGCCCGCTGCGCGAAGGCCTGTCGTGGGGTTCGTCGTACACGTACAGCGATGCCACGGAAGTGTCGCCGCTGACGTCTTCGACCTCGAGCTCGAACTGGGGTGGCCGTGCTGTCTTCAATCCGAACGAGAATGTCGCGTCGAACTCGAACTACATGGTCAAGGACCGCTTCACGGCAAACGTCAACTGGCAAAAACGCTTCTTCGGCGAATACAAGACCACCTTCGGTCTGTTCTATGAAGGCCGTAGCGGCAAGCCATACAGCTGGACCATCAACAATGACTTGAACGGTGACGGTCTGGCCGGCAATGACTTGATGTACATTCCTAGCGCGCCAGGTTCGGGCGATGTGGTGTTTGCCGGCGCCACGGCGGCGGCAAAGGCTGCCAATGAGGCGGCGTTCTGGAAGGTCGTCAACGCGAATGGCGACCTGCGTAAAGCCAAGGGCGGCGTGATTGGCCGTAATGAAAGCTTTGCACCATGGACCAACAGCTTCGATGTGCGTCTGAGCCAGGAAGTACCAGGCCTCTTCAAGGGCCACAAGGGTATCTTTACTTTCGATATCTTGAACGTTGGCAACATGATCAACCGTAAATGGGGCCGCATCAATGAAGTGGCTTTCCAGTCGGCCGGCGGTCAGGTACGCAGCTTCGTCGACTACGTGGGTATGGAAAACGGCAAGTACGTCTACAACACCCGCCCTGTCGTGGAAGACCTGGAAACGCGCCAAGCCAAAGGCGAATCGCAATGGGCGCTGCAAGCAACGATCAAGTACGAATTTTAATGTCGTAGTTGCCTCGTAGTTTGGCAAGATAAAAAACGGCTGGTGGCGACACCAGCCGTTTTTTTTATAGACCAGATGGTTTACTCTTTCCCCTTTTCAATACATATCATTCCATGGCTCACTTCCTACGCACTCCGGTCGCCAGCGCGGCCCTGATCCTCAGCCTGTCCGGCTGCAGTAATTTCGCTTCCGCGCCACAGCTTGCGCCCAGCGGCCCGATTGAAGTGAACCTGGTCGCCTTGAACGATTTTCACGGCAACCTCGAGCGCAGCAAATTTACCTATACGAGCGCTGGCGATGCCGGGCGCAAGACGGTGCAGGCCGGCGGCATCGACACCTTGTCCGGCGCATTGAAGGCGTGGCGGCGCGAAGATGCGCAGCTGATCTTTGTCGGCAATGGCGACCTGGTCGGCGCCAGCCCCGCCATGTCGGCGCTGTGGGCGGACGAACCGAGCATCGTCGCCATGAATATGCTGGGTATGAAGGCCAGTTCCGTCGGCAACCACGAATTTGACCAGGGCAAGGCGGAATTGCTGCGCCAGCAGCGCGGCGGCTGCGAATCCGCGCGCGCCGACAAGGCGTGCAAGTTCACGCCCGACTTCAAGGGCGCCAGCTATACCTATATGGCGGCCAATGTCATCGACACGCAAACGGGCAAGTCGCTGCTGCCCGCCTACCGCATCGAAGAGGCGCATGGCGTCAAGGTGGGCCTGATCGGCGCCGTGCTGAAAGATACACCGTCCGTGGTGACGGCCGCCGGCATTGCCGGCCTGCAGTTCGGCGATGAAGCGGACGCCATCAACGCCACCTTGCCGCAGTTGCGCGCGCAGGGAGTGGGGGTGTTCGTCGTGCTGCTGCACCAGGGCGGCGAGACGAAGGAAGCCGTCGACCAGCCCGATTGCAGTCACCTGAAGGGCGAAGTGGTCGACGTGGTGAAGCGCCTCGACCCGGCCATCCAGCTCGTCATCAGCGGCCATTCGCACCAGGGCTATCTGTGCCGCGTCGATGGCCGGCTGGTGACCCAGGCGCAGATGGGCGGACACATGCTGACGCGCATCAAGCTCAAGGTCGATCCCGTCAAGAATGCGCTGATCGATGCCAGCGCGCAAAACGTCGTCATGCTGCCAGGCATGTATGAGCCGGACCCGGCAGTGGCAGCCTACCTGGAATCGGTCAAGCAACGCAGTGCGGCCGAATTGTCGCGTCCCGTGGCCGCCATCGCCGTATCTAGCGTGGGCCGCAGCACCAAGGGCGGCGGCGCTTCCCCATTGGGTGACCTGGTGGCAGACAGCACCCTGTTCGGCGCGCGCGCTGCCGGCGCGCAAATCGGCTTGATGAACAATGGCGGCATCCGCAAGGACCTGGAAGCGGGTGCCGACCTGATGACGAACGTGGGTCAGAACCAGGCTGTGGTGCCGTTTGGCAATACATTGATCGTCGTCAGTCTTTCCGGCGCGCAAATCCGCACCTTGCTCGAACAGCAATGGCCGGGCGAAGAGGCCGGCGAAGGCAATTTGCTGCAAGTGTCCGAAGGTTTTACTTATCGCTGGGACAGCACGCGGCCCCAGGGGCAGCGCGTGCTGCCCGGCAGCATCATGCTGAATGGCAGCCCTATTGACGATAATCAACAATACCGTGTCGCCGCCAACAGTTTCCTCGCCGGCGGCGGCGACCGCTTCACCGTGCTGGCGGCCGGCACGCGCCGTCTGGATACGGGCGTGCGCGACATCGACGCCTTCAGCGATTACCTGATCGCCCGCGCGCGCGCCGGCAAGCCGGCCGGCAGCGCCACGTCGGCGGGCCGCATCGTGCGCGTCAAATAACATTACAAGGAATAACCATGCGTCGCTTATTTGTTTCCGTTCTTCTTTCCAGCCTGTTCGCGGGCACGGCCCACGCCGATTTCACGATACCCGGCTTTGAACTCGTGCACACCTCGCCCGTGGAAACCACGTTGACCAATCCCGACCTGCGCGAACCCGTCGCCGTGTGGAGCGAGCTGTTCGATGGTGCAAAAAAAGAGATCGTCATCGCCCAGTTCTATGCCGTCAGCAAGCCGGGCACGGCTTTTGAAAAGGTGCTGGCCAGCCTGACGGCCGCCGGCCAGCGCGGCGTGAAGATCCGCTTCCTGCTGGACCAGAAGGGCGTGGGCCTGTCGGAAGCGGCCACCATCGCGCAGATCAAGGCGATTCCCAACCTGGACTTGCGCCTCATCGATTTCAATAAAATCACGGGCAATGGCATCGTGCACGCAAAATACCTGGCCGTCGATGGCCAGGTCGCGTACATCGGCAGCCAGAACTTCGACTGGCGCTCGTTCGAGCACATCCATGAAACGGGCTTGCGAATCACGGAGCCAGGCATGGTCAGCCAGGTGCAAGCCATCTTCGAGCAGGATTGGCAAGCCCAGGCGCTGACGTCGCAAGGCAGCCGCGCCACGGTGCTCAACAGCAAGGTGGTGCCGGCCAATTACGCGCAAAATGCTTTCTTGCTGGCCAGCCCGAACGCCTACAACCCCGCTGGCGTGGGCGATTCGGAAACGGGCTTGCCCGCCTTGCTGGCGCAAGCGCAAAGCGAAGTGCGCATCCAGCTGCTCGATTACGCGCCCCTGTCCTACGGCCCTAACCGCACGCGTCCGTACTACGCCGTGATCGACAACGCCGTGCGCGCGGCCGCCCAGCGCGGCGTGAAGATCAAGCTGATGGTGTCAAGCTGGAACACGGAAGCGCCGGCCATCGTCTACCTGAAAAGCCTGGCCCTGTTGCCGAACGTGGAAATCCGCATCGTGACGATTCCCACGGCCTCGACGGGCTTCATCCCATTCGCGCGCGTGATCCACAGCAAGACCATGAGCATCGACGGCAAGCTGGCCTGGGTCGGCACGAGCAACTGGGCGGGCGGCTATTTCGATTTGTCGCGCAACCTGGAAGTGGTGCTGCGCAACGAGCAGATGGCGCAGCGCATCGCTGCGCTGCATGAGCAGACGTGGAGCTCGGCGTACGCGCAACCCATCGACATCAACAAGCAGTATCCGAAGCCGGCCAAGGCCGCGCCGCAAGGCAAGGAGTAATGGTGAGCATGAAAAAATTACTCTGCGTGCTGGCGCTGGGCGCCGCATTCGCTTCCGGCAATGTGCTGGCCTGGGGCAATGACGGCCACCGCGCCGTAGGCGCCATCGCCGATCAATTGCTCAAGGGCAGCGTGGCCCAGGCGCATATCTCCCAATTGCTGTTGCCGGGTGAAAGCCTGGAAAAGATCGCCAACTGGCCCGATTGCGTGAAGGGCACGTATTGCGGCCCCCAATCGCCGGAAATGTTGACGTATGTGGCGGCGAATCCCAAGCATGGCGAATACCACTACACGAACGTGCCGTTCCAGAACGCGCACTACCACGATCATGGCGTGGGCACGGCCGACGACGATATCGTGCAAACCTTGAAACAAGCGATCCTGGTGTTGCAGGGCAAGGCCGATGCGGCCAGCAATCCGCACGGCTTCAGCCAGCGCGAAGCGCTGATCCTGATCACGCACCTGGTGGGTGATATCCACCAGCCGCTGCATGTGGGCAATGCGTTTCTCGGCAAGGATGGCCAGTTTTTCGTGCCTGCCACACAGGCGCAGATCGACGACGTCGCCGTTTTCAATGCGCGCGGCGGTAACGACTTGCTGCTCGACGATGCGAAGATGACGGCCCTGTCGGATGCCGTGATTCCCGCGCCGCTGCCGGCGGAAAACGGCACGGCCAAGCCTGCCAGCAGCTATCCGAAGTCGCCCACCAAGCCCCTGCATTCCTACTGGGATACGACCGTGGTCGATTACGCCATGCGCCGTTTGAGCACGCGCACGCCGCAGCAGTTCGCCAGCACCGTGATCGCCAGCGCGCCCGTGGTGAGCGCCAACAGCGGCGACCCCGTCACCTGGCCGTATCAGTGGGCCGATGCCGCGCTGGCGGCGTCCAAGATTGCCTTCACGGACGTGGTGGCCGGCCCGGCCACGCAGCAGACCAGCCGCAAGGGTGACGTCTATAACGTCTGGAGCTTGACGGTGCCGGACAACTATCCGGTACCGAGTTCTGCGCTGGCAAAGCAGCAGCTGATCGAGGGCGGCTATCGCCTGGCCGCCGTGCTGCAGGCGATCTGGCCACAGTAAGGTGTCATCCGAAAGCGGCCTGCGGGCCGTTTTTTTCAGGCCAGGGTGATGGCGATTCCCATCTCGCGGAAGGGCGCGACCAGGGCGTCTTCCACATCGCGGTGCACGATGATATCGTTGACCTGGCTCAAGGGCGCGATTTGGAACGGTGACGCCGTGTTGAACTTTTCCGGCGAGGCCAGCACGACGGTGCGGCTTGACGCCTCGCTCAACGCGCGCTTCACGCATGCTTCCTCATAATCGCCCGTGGTGATGCCCGCTTGCGGATGCAGGCTGGATACGCCCATGAAATACAGGTCGGCGCGGATGCGGCCGATGGCTTCCACGGTCGCGGCGCCGACGCCCACGATCGAGTGCTTGTACAGGCGTCCGCCCAGCATCAGCACCTCGATGAACGGGTGATGCAGCAACTCGACGGCAATCGACGGGCTGTGCGTGACGACGGTGGCGCGCAAATCGCGCGGCAGCTGGCGCGCCAGCTGCACGGCGGTCGTGCCGCCATCGATGAACACCACTTGCCCCGTTTGTATCATGGCGCCCGCCGCGCGGCCGATGGCGGGCTTGGCTTCCGCGGAAATCTGTTCGCGCCCCGCAAACGGCGCCAGCGCGGGCGAACGGGGCAGCAAGGGCAGGGCGCCGCCGTGCACGCGTTCCAATAGCCCTTCTTTCGCCAGCTCGCGCAGGTCGCGCCGTATCGTGTCTTCCGACAAGCCCAGGGCGTCGCTGACGGCCTTGGCGACGATTTGCCCTTCGCGCTGGAGCATGTCCAGCAGGTATTGTTTGCGTTGATGTGTCAGCATGGTTTTTCTTGAGTATTCTTGTATTTTCTTGATATTGCACGAGTTTGCATGATAAAGTCGTCGGACGCAAGCACAAGGAGACGATATGCGCGAAGAAAATAGCAAGCAGCAACGGGTCCGCATCCAGCAGGTGCAAACCCTGTCGCACGACTGGTACCTATTGCAAAAGACCACGTTCGATTACCTGCGCCACGACGGCCAGTGGCAGACGCAGACGCGGGAAACCTATGACCGCGGCGATGGCGCCACCATCCTGCTCTACAACAAAGCCAAACGCACGGTGATCCTGATCCGCCAGTTCCGCTTCCCTACCTACCGCGAAGGCCACGATGGTTTCCTCATCGAATCTGCCGCCGGTTTGCTGGAAGAGGCCAGCGCCGAGCAGCGCATCCGCGCGGAGGTGGAAGAGGAAACCGGTTACCGGGTGGGGCAGGTGCACAAGGTGTTCCAGGCCTTCATGAGCCCCGGTTCCGTGACGGAGCGTTTGCATTTTTTTGTCGCCGAATACGACCCCTCCAGCCGCATCGGCGACGGCGGCGGCCTGGCGCACGAAGGGGAAGACATCGAGGTACTGGAACTGCCCCTGGCGCAAGCCATGCGGATGGTGGCGGACGGGCACATCTGCGACGGCAAGACCATCATGCTGCTGCAGCATGCGCAGCTGTATTTGATGCCAGCCAAACGGGGGCTGCAGATTCTCGTTGCCGGCCCCTACCGTTCAGGCACGGGCGATGATCCGGCCCTGATGGCGGCGAATGTGGCAGCCATGGAAGCCGTCTGCCTGCCCTTGTATGCCAAGGGACACATGCCCGTGCTCGGTGAATGGCTGGCCTTGCCCATGCTGGCGCTGGCCGGTTCAACCGGGGTGGGCGATGCCGTGTATGAGGAACTGTTCCACGCGCATGCGACGCGTTTATTAAGCCATTGCGATGCCGTGCTGCGGCTTGGCGGCGCCTCCCAAGGGGCCGACCAGATGGTCGAAGTGGCGCGCGGCTTGGGGCTGGCCGTGTTTTTCTCGCTGGACGAGATTGCCCAGGCGTAAAAAAAGCGAAGCCTGCGGGCTTCGCTTTTTGTCATTTCAGGGAGCGCCTGAAAAATGCCCAGGGCTAGGCGTCTTGCCGAAGGCAGTACGAATGTACGACGAGGCAAGGCAACGACGCCATGGGTATTTTCTCAGGTGCTCTTAACGCGATTTTACAAAGGGGATACCGATCGCCTTCGGCGCGATGGATTTCGCCATCAAGCCCGCCAGCACGATCACGGTGACCACGTACGGCACCATCTGGATCAGCGAGCCGGGGATGCGGCCCACGACGGGCAAGTCCACGCCTTCAATCTGGATCTGGATGGCGGCGAAGAAGCCGAACATCAGGCAGCCGAGGAAGGTGTAGACGGGGCGCCAGTTGCCGAACACCATGGCCGTCAGGGCCAGGTAGCCGGCACCGGCCGACATGTCGCGCAGGAAGAAGCCGCTTTGCACGATGGCCAGATACGCGCCCGAGAACGAGCACAGGATGCCGGCCACCAGCATGGCCAGGTAGCGCGTCGCTTCCACGCTCACGCCGGCCGAGTCGGCCGCATGCGGGTTTTCGCCGCAGGCGCGCAGGCGCAGGCCGAAGCGCGTGTGGTACAGCAGCCAGTGCACGAGCGGAATCAGGAGGAAGGCTACGTAGACGAGGATGGAATGGCCGCCGATCAAGTGGGCATACACCCAGCCGATGAAGGGGATGTGTTCCACGTACTGCGTGCCCGGCAAGACCACGTCGAACAGCCGCGCCGAACCGAGGTCCGGCGTGCGGCCGCCTTGCTGGAAGAAAAATTGCGCCAGCACGAAGGTCAGGCCGCTCATGGCGATGTTGATCGCCATGCCGGCCACCAGCTGATTACCCTTTTGCGTGATGCTGACATACGCCTGCAGCAGGGCCAGGGCGACGCACACGAGCATGCCGGCCGCCATGCCGTAATACGGGTTTTGCGTCGTGTAGGCCACGGCGGCGGAAGCGAAGGCGCTGGCCAGGATCTTGCCTTCCAGGCCGATGTCGATCATGCCGCTGCGTTCGGCAAACAGGCCGGCCATGGCGGCAAAGATCAGGACGGGCGCATTGCGCACGGTCGATACCAGGATGCTGGCGAATTGAAAGTCGTCGAGTGTCATGGTGTTAGCCTTTGGTGCGCTTGAGCAGGGCGGAAATGGCCGGTGCGTAGAAGTTTTCCATGGCGCCGCAGAACAGGATGATCAAGCCCTGGATGAAAATGAAGGTTTCCGTCGGGATATTCGGTTTTTCCAGCGACAGGTCGAAGCCGCCCTGGATCAGGGCGCCGAACAACACGGCCGACAAAAAGATGCCGACCGGATGCTGGCGGCCCATCAGGGCGATGGCGATGCCGATGAAGCCGGCGCCGCCGACGAAGTTGAGCGACAGGTAATGGGTCGAGCCCATGATGGAATTGACGGAGCCGAGGCCCGCCAGCGCGCCCGAAATCAGCATGACGACGATGATCATCTTGCTGATCGACACGCCCGCATAGTGGGCCGCATGCTTGTTGAGGCCCGTGGCGCGCAGCTTGAAGCCCCACGACGAACGCCAGACCATCACGCCGTAGATCACCAGCGCGGCGATCGCCAAAATAAAACTGATGTTCAGCGGCGTGTCGCCCAGCGACGGGAACCAGGTGGAGAGGCGCGGCATTTCGCCGCTTTCCGCAAACACGCGGCTGGCCGTGTTCTGCTCGCCCGGCGGAATCAGGTACTTTACGATAATAAAATTCATCAGACTGGCGGCGATGAAGTTGAACATGATGGTGGTCACCACGATGTGGCTGCCGCGCTTCGCCTGCAGATAGCCGGGCAAAAAGCCCCACAACGCGCCGAACAGGGCCGCGCCGATCATGGCGGCGGGAATCAGGAGCCAGGCGGGCAGGGTCTGGTCGAAGGCCAGCATGGCGACAGTCAAGCCCAGGCCGCCGATATACATCTGGCCTTCGGAACCGATATTGAACAGCCCGGCCTGCATCGCCACGGAAACCGACAGGCCCGTGAAGATGAAGGTGCTGGCGTAGAACAGGGTGTAGCTCAAGCCTTCCGGATTGAGGATGGCGCTGTGGACCAGGATCGACAGCGATTCGGCCGGGTCTTCGCCCAGCATATAGATGACCAGGGCGGCGACCAGCAAGGCCGACAGCAGGTTTAACATGGGCATGACAAAGGCTGTCGCCCAGCGTGGCAAGTCGTTATTCATGATTTATGCATTCCCCCCATCAACAGACCGATGCGGGTGGTATCGAATTCTTCAATTTTCAGTTCGCCGGTGATGCGCCCGCCGCACATGACGAGGATGCGGTCGGCCAGCGCCCGCACTTCTTCCAGTTCGACGGACACCAGCAGGATCGCCACGCCCGCGTCGCGCAGGGCCAGCAATTGCGTATGGATGCTTTCGATGGTGCCGATATCGACGCCGCGCGTGGGTTGCCCCACCAGCATCAGTTTCGGCTTGGCCAGCACTTCGCGCGCGATCACCACCTTTTGCTGGTTACCGCCGGACAACAAGCCGATGCGCAGGTCCGGGTTGGCCGGACGCACGTCAAACGTCTTCAGCAGTTCAGCGCAGCGCGCGCCGATGGCCTTGAAGTTGAACAGGCCCCAGCGGTTCTTCAGGTGGTCCTGGTAACCGAGGATGGTGTTCTGCATGACGGAGAAATTTTTCACCACGCCATCGCGCAGGCGGTCTTCCGGAATGTGGGCGATGCCCAGCTCGCGGAAGGCCAGCGGCAAGCCGTCGGCATCGTGGCGCTTGGCAAACGGCAAGTCCTTGTCCAGGAAGCGCAGCGTGCCGGACGTGGGCAAGCGCATGCCCGAGAGGATTTCCAGCAGCTCGCTCTGGCCATTGCCCGAGACCCCCGCGATGGCGACGATTTCGCCGGCGCGCAAGTTGAAACCTATGTCGGCCAGCAATTTGACCTGCTGCTCGTCGGCCAATTGCAAATCAGCCACTTCCAGCACCGTGGCACCGGGATTGTACGGTGCACGGGGCAAGTGGCTCTGGATGGGGCGGCCGACCATCATGTTGGCCAGTTCCTCTTTCGAGGTGCCGGCGGTCGCCACGGCGCCCACCACCGTGCCGCCGCGCATGACGGTGACGTTGTCGGTGATTTCCAGGATCTCTTGCAGCTTGTGTGTGATCAGGATGATGGTCTTGCCCTGTTCCTTGAACAGGCGCAGGATTTCAAACAGCGATGCCGTTTCCTGTGCCGTCAGCACGGCCGTCGGCTCGTCGAGGATCAGGATGTTGGCGCTGCGGTAAATCTGCTTGAGGATTTCCACGCGCTGCTGCGCGCCGACGGACAAGTCTTCGATCTTCGCCAGCGGGTCGACGTCGAGGCGGTAGCGCGCGCAAATCTCGCGCAATTTCGCTTCCGCTTCCGTGCGGTGGCTGGCCAGGCGAAAACCGCCTTCCGTGCCCAGCATGATATTGTCGAGGACGGTGAAGTTCTCGACCAGCATGAAGTGCTGGTGCACCATGCCGATGCCGAGGTTGATCGCTTCCTGGCTGTTGCGGATAGGCTGTACTTTACCGTCGAGCAAGATTTCTCCGCCGTCGGCACGGTAATACCCGTACAGGATGCTCATCAAGGTCGATTTGCCGGCGCCATTCTCTCCCACCAGGCCGTGGATACTGCCCTTGGCGATGGAGAAGCTGACGTCGGCGTTCGCCTTCACATGTCCAAACTGCTTGGAAATGCTGCGAAATTCTACTGCTGGCTGCATAGGTTCATAACTGGATAGTTTCATGGAAACGCGCCGCGCGGAGACAGGCCCCGGCGGCGCGCTAAAAGATACGGAGAAAAATTAAACCGGGCAGCTGCTGCCGACGCGGTAATCGATCACTTTGATCTTGCCATCGATAATGTCCTTACGCGCACCCAACACGCGTTTTTCGATTTCCGGCGTGATCAGCTTGCGGTTGTTCGCGTCGAGCGCCCAATCCACGCCGCCTTCTTTCAAGCCTTTATAGCTGACGCCGCCCTTCCAGGTGCCGTTCTTGACTTGCATGAAGCTGTCGTAGACGGTGTTGTCGACGCGTTTGACCATCGAGGTCAGGATGCTGCCTGGATACAGATGGTTCTGGTTCGAATCGACGCCGATGGCCAGCTTGCCTTTTTCCTTGGCCATCTGCAGGGTGCCCATGCCGCTGCCGCCAGCGACGGCGAAGACGACGTCGACGCCGCGCTCGAATTGCGAGCGGGCCAGTTCGCCACCCTTGGCCGGGTCATTCCAGGCGCCGGACGTGGTGCCGACCATGTTTTGCGTGATTTCCGCCTTCGCGTTCACTGCCTTGACGCCTTGCGCGTAGCCGCAGGCGAAGTTGCGGATCAGGGGAATATCGATGCCGCCGATGAAGCCGACCTTCTTGCTCTTGCTGGCCATGGCCGCGGCCACGCCCACCAGGTAGGAACCTTCTTCTTCCTTGAAGACGACGGAATTGACGTTGCTGCCGGCGGCCTGGCCGTCGATCAGCACGAATTTTACGTTCGGGAATTCCTTGGCGACCTTTTGCACGGCTTGCGTTTGCGCAAAGCCGATGGCGGCGATCATGTCGAGTTTCTTGCGGGCCAGGCCGCGCATGACTTGCTCGGCCTGCGTATCGCTCGATGCCTGCACTTCGATGAAGGAAATGCCCGTGTCTTTTTTGAAGCGCGATGCGCCTTCGAAAGCGGATTGGTTGAACGACTTGTCGAACTTGCCGCCCGCGTCATACACGACACCCAGTTTTGGGGTAGCCGCGGACGCTTGAGCAGTCAGAAAAACGGCTGCGATCGTCAAACTAAATTGTGTAAGTTTCATGAATTGGCTCCTGGAAGATCGATATTGTATATTTTTTATAGGTGAAACATATAATTTGGGGCCGATTTAGCCTGTTTTTGATGCACGAGGTGATGATTCCTTATCAACATTGCACTGTATTGCACAAGATCATTGCTGGCCTCGTATGCTTTTATGTCGACAGTGTGATGCTCATGCAACAGTCGCGCCCCGTCTCTTTTATAGGTACAACATCGAATGGGGCGGCCGGAGCGGGCTGGGATGCGCCGTCAGTGGACGGGCAGGGCAAGCACGGGACCGGCGCCGCGATGGGCGTCCGAATCACTATGCATCATGCCAGATATGTATGACAAATACGTTTTTGTTTATGTATTTATATGCGGCGCATATAAATGGCCTGTCAGGCGGATGGGGGATTAATAATATTCAAGAAAGCCCGCACGACGGGAGCGTCGTCGAGCGTGGTGTAGCTGATGTACAGGTTGGCCGACGGCGGATTGGTCTTGATCGGTAGAAATACGACGCCGGGCCAGCCGATGCGGCTCGTCGTTTCCGGCACCAGGGTCACGCCCAGGCCCGCGCCCACCATGGCCAGCAGGGTTTGCGGTTCGCTCGCTTCCTGGAAGATCACGGGTTCGAAACCGGCGTTGATGCAGCATTGCACCAGGTAGCGGGGAAACGCGGATTTGTCGAGGTTGAGGGTCAGCATGGGCTCTTGGGCGATGTCGATCAGCTCGATGGCCGTGTTTTTCGCCAGCGGATGGTGTTCATTGACGGCCACGCACACGTTCTCGCGGAAGCACAGTTCCTGGCGCAGGTTGTCGTGGCGCAAGTCGTCGTCGTTGAGTTTGGGTTCGCGCCAGAAGCCCACGTCGATCTGCTTGGCGCGCAAGGCTTCGTATTGCACCGTGGGACCGAATTCATGGATGGTCCAGGTGACGCGGGGAAATTTGGTCTGGAATTCTTCCAGCAGGCTGGGGATGGGGCCCCACATGGCCGAGCCGACGATGCCCACGCGCAAGCGGCCCACTTCGCCCCGGTCGATCTGGCGGATGGTGTCGATGGTCATGCGCATCTTGGCCAGCAGTTCGGCCGCCTCGTTCATCAGCGCCTTGCCCGCCACGGTCAGCTCGAAGGTGCGCGTGGTGCGCGCAAACAGGCGCACGCCCAGTTCGCTTTCCAGTTTCATGATCTGCTGGCTCAGGGGCGGCTGCGAGATATGCAGGCGCTCGGCGGCGCGGCTGAAGCTTTTCTCCTCGGCAACGGCAAGAAAATACTTTAACTGTTTCAGATCGATGGACATGCTTTCCTTGGCGTTGCGTGGTGCTTGGCGATGGAACGGCGCGCGGACCGTGCAGGCGCGCGCGCTTTCTTTACAGCAGTCCTATTATCGTGCCACGACCGCCTGCATGGCAATGGCCAGCGCGGTGCCGACTTGCGCATTGTGCTTGACCAGGGCGATATTCGTCGCCAGGCTGCGGCCATCCGTCAGCTGCTTGATGCGCGACAACAGGAAAGGCGTGACTTGCTTGCCCTTCACGCCGCCCGCGTCCGCTTCCTGCAAGGCTTGCGTGGTGATCGCATCGATTTCTTCCTTGGGCATCGCTTGCGCGGCCGGTACGGGATTGCTGACGATCACGCCGCCTTTCAAGCCCAGCTGCCATTTCGTGCCGATGAAGGCGGCCTGCTCGGCTGCCGTATCGAGGCGGAAATCGGCCTTGAAGCCGCTTTCGCGCGTGAAGAAGGCAGGGAAACCTTCCTGGCCCACGCTGATGACGGGCACGCCATGGGTTTCCAGGTATTCCAGGGTCAGGCCGATGTCGAGGATGGATTTGACGCCCGCGCAGACGACGGCCACGGACGTGTGCGCCAATTCCTGCAAGTCGGCGGAAATGTCGAAGCTCGTTTCCGCGCCGCGGTGCACGCCGCCGATGCCGCCCGTGACGAACACGGCAATGCCGGCCAGTTCCGCGCAGATCATGGTGGCGGCCACGGTGGTGGCGCCCAGTTTGCCCTGCGACAGCACGAACGGCAGGTCGCGGCGGCTGACCTTCATGGCGTCGGGCGAGGTGCCCAGCAATTCCAGCTGCTCCGGCGACAGGCCCACGCAGATCTTGCCGCCGATGATGGCGATGGTGGCCGGCACGGCGCCGCCGTCGCGGATGATCTGTTCCACTTCGCGCGCCATCTCCACGTTTTGCGGATACGGCATGCCGTGCGAAATGATGGTCGATTCCAGTGCCACGATGGCCTTGCCGGCGGCGCGCGCGTCGAGGACTTCTTGCGAGAACGAGAGGAAGTTATGCAGTTGCGTCATGTGTCAATCCTGTTGAAAGAGGGTAGGGGGAGGCGGCGCCAGGTCGGCGTCGTCAATGTCGTCGAGGGCGCCGGCCGAGATCAGTGGCGAGACGGTGGCGTCGGATTCCAGGGTCATGGCGGCCAGCTTCAGGCCGCGCCGGCAAGCCAGTTTCAGGTCGCTGCTGTCGTGGTACAGCGACCAGCAGACGGCGGCGGAAAACGCGTCGCCGGCGCCCGTCACGTCGACGGCGTCCACCTCGCGCGCGGCCAGGTGGACGATGGGCGCATCAAGATTGTCGCCATCGGTGAAGTACACGCCTTCGCCGCCGCAGGTGACGATCACCTGGCGCGCGCCCTGGCGCTGCACTTCGCGGCAGGCGGCGCGCACCTCGAATGCCGTCGGCAAAGCCCGCGCCACGCGCGTTTCCAGTTCGCCCCGGTTGAGGATCAGCAGGTACAAGCCCGTCAGGTCTTGCGGCAGGTGCGCCATCTTCGGCTGCGAGACGGCGACGATGACGAGCGGCGTCGCGTGGGCCGCGTCCTGGCGCGCATCGGCCAGCAGCGCCTGCACGCTGTCGTGGCCCAGGTTCAGGTCGCAGACGGTGAGGGCGGCGGCGGCGCGCTGCGGCTGGCGGCTATGCAAAAAGGCCGGTGTCAGCTGTTCATAGAGTTGCATGTTGGCCATCGCCAGCAGCATTTCGCCATGTTCGTCGAGCACGGCCGTGTAGGTGCCGCTGCTGGTGTTGCTTAAATGCAGGCTGCCGCGCATGTCGATGCCCGCGTCTTCCGCGTGCGTCTGCAGCGCATGGCCGGCCGCGTCGTCGCCCAGCGCCGTCAGCAGGGCGACGGGAATCGACAATCGGGCCAGGTTTTCCGCGATGTTGCGGCCCACGCCGCCAAACACTTCTTCCGAGCGCACGGGATTCGAGGTGCCCATCTGCAAGGTCGCCAGCGTGCGCATCTTGCGGTCGAGGTTGGCGGCGCCTATGCACAGCACGGGGCGGCTGTCGGGCAGCACGTAGGCGCGTCCCAGCAGGCGTCGCTCGCGGATCAGCCCGGCGATGTGGCCGGCAACGGCCGAGCGCGACAAGCCCAGTTCGCTCGCCAGGTCTTGCTGCGAAATGAAGGGGTTGTTGCGGATCAGCGCATATAGCTGGTCTTTTTTATTGGTATCGGTCACAAGTTTTCGATGAAGGTTTAAACATTTGTCTGCGACTGTAAACATTTGTCTTTCAGGTGTCAAGCGGGTGTCAAGCGTGCATAAAAAACCTTCGTATGGAGCTTGTATGCATGCATTTCCAGGGCATGGCAGGCCTGGGCTAGCCTCGACTATAATATCGGCCATTTATATTTGAATTGTATAAATGGGCAAGAAAAATGGTATTTGCCATACATATTCCGTTTGATGCATAGTGGCGGCAAATAGAGGCAATACGCATCTGGATAGTCCAGCAACACCCATACATACCCGATACCTGGGCTGCGGCACCGTGCCGCTGCGCAGGCAGCAACCATCATCATTAGTCATTACGAGGATAACCATGTCGAACAACGCCCCTTTCCACGCCGCCGAAATCATCCGTGCCCGCGCTCCTGAAAATTTCAAGCCGCGCGTGGCGATGATCCTCGGCTCCGGCCTGGGTGTGTTGGCCGAGCAGATGACGGACGCCGTCAGCATCAGCTTTGACGAATTGCCAGGTTTCCCGATCAGCACCGTGCACGGCCATGCCGGCGAACTGGTGGTTGGTACCCTGTCGGGCGTCGCCGTCGTCTGCATGAAGGGCCGTGGCCATTTCTATGAAGGCTATGGCATGGGCGTGATGACGAGCGCCATCCGCACCTTGAAACTGCTGGGCTGCGAAATGCTGTTCGTTACCAACGCCGCCGGTTCCCTGCGCCCTGAAGTGGACGCCGGCAGCCTGGTGGCCATCAGCGACCATATCAACCTGCTGCCAGGCACGCCGATGGTCGGCCCGAACGACGACCGCTTCGGCCCGCGCTTCTTCAGCATGGCCAATGCCTACGATGCGGACCTGCGCAAGCTGGTCAAGGACACGGCCGCGTCGAACGGCATCACCCTGCACGAAGGCGTGTTCGTCGCCTACCCTGGCCCGAACTTCGAGACGGCCGCCGAAATCCGCATGATGGCCCGCCTGGGCGCCGACACGGTCGGCATGTCCGTGGTGCCTGAAGTGGTCTCGGCCCGCCATTGCGACCTGAAAGTGGTGGGCGTGTCCGTCATCACCAACCTGGCCGAAGGCATGTCGCCATTCGCCCTGTCGCACGAACAAACCCTGAAATACGCGGCCATCGGCGCGAAAGACCTGGTCAAGCTGATCCTGGCCTTCCTGGCGACCGTATCGGCTACGCCGCAAGCCTAAGCACTTTTTTACGCAGCAGCGGCGCGCCGGCCATCGGCGCCGCCGCGCGGCAGGCCGGGAAAATCCGGCCTACACTGTCCGCATCATCTTTGCATCATTCCATAAAGCGAGCCTTATCATGTCACGCGCATTTATCCTCCTGCTTGATTCCTTCGGCCTTGGCGCAACGCCAGACGCCGCCAAGTATGGCGACGCAGGTGCCAATACCTTTGGCCACATTGCCAGCACTGTCGCCAAAAGCGGCAAGACCTTGAAACTCCCGAACATGGAACGCCTGGGCCTGGGCGCCGCCGCGCACCTGGCCAGCGGCGAATGGGCCACCGGCTTCGACCAGCGCGACGGCTACACCGGCGCCTACGGCGCGGCGCGCGAGCGCTCCACCGGCAAGGACACGCAGAGCGGCCACTGGGAAATCGCCGGCGTGCCCGTCGAATTCGACTGGGGCTACTTCCCACGCACCACGCCATCGTTCCCGGCCGACCTGACCGATAAATTGAAAGCCCTGTCCGGCGTGCCCGGCTTCCTCGGCGACTGCCATGCCTCGGGCACGGACATCATCAACAAGCATGGCGATGAACACGTCGCCACCGGCAAGCTGATTATCTATACCTCGGGCGACTCGGTGATGCAGATCGCCGCGCACGAAGAATCGTTCGGCCTCGAGCGCCTGTATCAGGTGTGCGAAATGGCCTTCAAGCTGGTCGAGCCGTACAACATCGGCCGCGTCATCGCCCGCCCGTTCACGGGCAGCAATGGCAACTACACGCGCACTTCCAACCGCCACGATTATGCGGTGGCGCCGCCAAGCAAGACCCTGCTCGACCACGTCAAGGATGCGGGCGGCGAAGTCGTCGGCCTGGGCAAGATCAGCGACATTTTCGCGACCCAGGGCATCTCGCGTGTCGTGAAGGGCGTCGACAACATGGCGCTGTTCGAAGCGCTGCTGAAGACGGCCGATGAAGTGCAGGACAAGTCGCTCACTTTCGTGAACTTCGTCGACTTCGACCAGGCGTTCGGCCACCGCCGCAACGTCGAGGGCTATGCCGACGCGCTGCGCGAAATGGATGGTCGCCTGCCGGAATTCATGGCCAAGCTGAAGGAAGGCGACCTGGTCGTGATCACCGCCGACCATGGCTGCGACCCCACCTGGCACGGCTCCGACCACACCCGCGAACACATTCCGATGATCTTCTTCGGTCCCGGCGTCGCCCCGCGCGCACTGGGCATTTCCGAGACGTTCTCCGATATTGGCCAAACCCTCGCCAAGCACCTTGGCGTACCACCACTTGCTAATGGAACCAGCTTGTTATGACACTCATGCACCCCGAATTCAAGCGTAACGAGGCCGTCGGCCTCGACCTGGGCTGGATCAACCAGATCCGCGTCAACCGCGCCGCGACGGACCGCCGCGCGGCCAGCCTGGCGAACCGCCGTACCGTGAAAAAGGAATACCAGGCCGCCTGGCTGGTGAAAGCCATCCAGATGATCGACCTGACCACCCTGGGCGGCGACGATACGCCGGGCCGCGTGGAACGCCTGTGCATGAAGGCCATGCGCCCGCTGCGCGCCGACCTGATGGACGCGCTGGGCCTGACGCAGCTGAGCACCGGCGCCGTGTGCGTGTACCACGAGATGATCCAGCCAGCCGTGAAAGTCATCCAGGGCCGCTTGCCCATCGCCGCCGTGTCGACGGGTTTCCCGGCCGGCCTGACGAGCATGGAAACGAAGCTGCGCGAGATCGAACTGTCGGTCGCCGCCGGCGCTTCCGAAATCGATATCGTCATCACGCGCCAGCACGTCCTGAACGGCAACTGGCAGGTGCTGTACGACGAAATGCTGGCCTACCGCAAGGCGTGCGGCGAGGCGCACGTGAAGGCGATTCTCGCCACGGGCGACTTGCTGACCATGGAAAACGTGGCCAAGGCATCGTGGGTCTGCATGATGGCGGGCGCCGATTTCATCAAGACCTCCACCGGCAAGGAAGGCGTGAACGCCACCATTCCCGTCGCCCTGACGATGGTGCGCACGATCCGCGAATACCACGAGCAGACGGGCTTCCAGGTGGGCTTCAAGCCGGCCGGCGGCGTCAGCTCGGCCAAGAGCGCGCTGCAATACCTGACCCTGATGAAGGAAGAACTGGGTAACGAATGGCTGCAGCCGCACCTGTTCCGCATCGGTGCTTCCAGCCTGCTGACCGACATCGAGCGCCAGCTCGAGCACTACGTCACCGGCAGCTACTCGGCCAATCATCGTCACGCACAACCTTAAAGAACAATCGTCATGCCTACAATTAACGAGATTCTCACTACTATGGACTACGGCCCTGCTCCCGAAAGTCAAAAAGAAGCGCAGGCGTGGCTCGACGGCCACCAGCGCACATTCGGCCTGTTTATCGACAATGCATGGAGCGAGCCGGCCGAACTGTTCGCCTCGACCAATCCTGCCGACGGCACGCAGCTGGCCGAACTGACGCAAGCCACCGACGCCGACGTGGAACGCGCCGTGGAAGCGGCGCGCCGCGCGCTGCCCGTATGGCAAGGCATGGGCGGCCATGGCCGCGCGAAAGTCATGTACGCGCTGGCCCGCTTGCTGCAAAAGCATTCGCGCCTGTTCGCCGTGCTGGAAACCCTGGACAACGGCAAGACCATCCGCGAAACGCGCGATATCGATTTGCCGCTGGCCGCGCGCCACTTCTACCATCACGCAGGCTGGGCGCAGCTGCAGTCGGAAGAATTCGCCGGCTACCGCGCCGTGGGCGTGGTGGGCCAGATCGTGCCGTGGAATTTCCCCTTGCTGATGCTGTCGTGGAAAATCGCCCCGGCACTGGCGGCCGGTAACACGGTCGTCTTCAAGCCGGCCGAATTCACGTCGCTGACCGCCATGCTGTTCGCCGAATTGTGCGTGCAGGCGGGCGTGCCTGCCGGCGTGGTCAACATCGTCACCGGCGACGGCCGCGTGGGCTCGGCCATCGTCAACCATCCTGGCGTCGACAAGATCGCGTTTACGGGTTCCACCGAAGTGGGCCGCCTCATTCGTGAAGCGACGGCCGGCAGCGGCAAGAAGCTGTCCCTCGAATTGGGCGGCAAGTCGCCGTTCATCGTCTTCGAAGACGCGGACCTGGACGGCGCCGTGGAAGGACTGGTCGATTCGATCTGGTTCAACCAGGGGCAAGTGTGCTGCGCCGGTTCGCGCCTGCTGGTGCAGGAATCGGTTCAGGAGCGCTTCCTGAACAAGGTGCGCGCGCGCATGGAAAACCTGCGTCTCGGCTCACCGCTGGACAAATCGATGGACGTGGGCGCGCTGGTCGACCCCGTGCAGCGCCAGCGCATCGCCGCGCTCGTCGATTCGGCCCGCGCCGAAGGCTGCGACGTGTGGCAACCGGCGTGCGAACTGCCGGCTGACGGCTCGTGGTTCCCGCCCACCCTGATCACCGGTGCGTCGACCTCGGCCGCCGTGGCGCAGGCTGAAATCTTCGGCCCCGTGCTGGTGGCCATGAGCTTCCGCACGCCGCCTGAAGCGGTGCAGCTGGCCAACAACACGGTGTACGGCCTGGCCGCCAGCGTGTGGACCGAGTCGATCAGCCTGGCCCTCGATATCGCGCCCGCCATCAAGGCTGGCGTGGTGTGGATCAACAGCGCGAACCAGTTCGACGCCGCTTGCGGCTTCGGCGGCTACCGTGAATCGGGCTTCGGCCGCGAAGGCGGCCGCGAAGGCATGCTGGAATACATGACGGCCCTGGCCGAAGATGCACGTCCGGCCCTGCCGGTGGTGGAAGCGAAAACCAAGGCCAACGTGAAGCCGGCGGCAGCCGACCCGTTCGCCATCGACCGCACGGCCAAGATGTACATCGGCGGCAAGCAGGCACGCCCCGACAGCGCCTACAGCACTCCGGTGTTCGGCGCCAACGGCGCCCTGCTGGCCGAAGTGGGCGTGGGCAGCCGCAAGGACATCCGCAACGCCGTCGAGGCGGCGCACAAGGCGTCCGGCTGGACCAGCGCCACGGCGCACAACCGCGCGCAAGTGCTGTACTACATCGCTGAAAACCTGGCAGCGCGCGCCGACGAATTCGCCGCCCGCATCGCCGCCATGACGGGCAGTAAAAATCCGGAGAAGGAAGTGCAGGCATCGATCGAACGCCTGTTCTACTACGCCGCCTGGGCCGACAAGTACGACGGCCTGGCGCACCAGCCGCCGACGAAGGGCATCACCGTGGCGCTGAACGAAGCGGTCGGCGTGATCGGCATCGTCTGCCCGAATGAAGCGCCTTTGCTCGGCTTCATCTCGCTGGTGGCGCCGGCCATCGCGCTGGGCAACCGCGTGGTGGTGGTGCCGTCGGAAGCGCATCCGCTGTCCGCACTGGACCTGTACCAGGTCTTCGACACGTCCGATCTGCCGGGCGGCGTCGTCAACATCATCAGCGGCAACGCCGATGAACTGGCGCGCACGCTGGCCACGCACGCCGATATCGACGCCGTCTGGCGCCATGACGGTTCCGCCGACGGTTGCGCCGAAGTCGAGCGCCTGTCTGCCGGCACCCTGAAACGCACCTGGGTCGGCGGCGCCAAGGGCCGCGACTGGTACAGCGCCGCCCAAAGCGGTGGCCGTGCCGTGCTGGCGCATGCGTCGCAAGTGAAAAACGTGTGGATTCCTTACGGCGTCTGATTGACAACTGGAGTTGCAAAGCTGGGGTCAGAACCGTAGGGACTGACCCCAGTCTATTATGATCGGAGTTAATTCATGTTTCTAACCCAGGAAATCATCCGCAAGAAGCGCGACAAGGGCGTCTTGAGCGCCGAGGAAATCCAGTTTTTCGTACGTGGCATCACTGACGGCAGCGTCAGCGAAGGGCAGATCGCGGCGCTGGGCATGGCCGTCTATTTCAACGACATGAACATGGACGAGCGCGTGGCGTTCACCCTGGCCATGCGCGATTCCGGCCAGGTGCTGGACTGGCGTTCGCTGAACCTGCCGGGTCCCATCGTCGACAAGCATTCGACGGGCGGCGTGGGCGACGTCGTCTCCCTGCTGCTGGGCCCCATGGTCGCCGCGTGCGGCGGCTACGTGCCGATGATCTCGGGCCGCGGCCTGGGCCACACGGGCGGCACCCTGGACAAGTTCGACGCCATTCCAGGCTATTGCACGGTGCCGGACAATGCACTGTTCCGCAAGGTGGTGCAGGAGATCGGCGTGGCCATCATCGGCCAGACGGCGCAGCTGGCGCCGGCCGACAAGCGTTTCTACAGCATCCGCGACGTCACCGCCACGGTGGAATCGGTGGCGATGATCACCGGCTCCATCCTGTCGAAGAAACTGTCGGCCGGCCTGGACGCGCTGGTGATGGACGTGAAAGTGGGCACGGGCGCCTTCATGCCGAGCTACGACAAGTCGGTGGAACTGGCCGAGAGCATCGTCGCCGTGGGCAATGGCGCGGGCATGCAGACGTCGGCGATCCTGACGGACATGAACGAGTCGCTGGCGCCGTACGCCGGCAATGCGCTGGAAGTGCGCGGCGCCATGGATTATCTGACGGGCCGTTCGCGTCCCGCGCGCCTGCATGAAGTCACCCTGGCGCTGTGCGCCGAGATGCTGGTGCTGGGCGGCCTGGCCGCCACCGAAGAGGAAGCGCGCGTGAAATTGACGGCGGCCCTCGATTCGGGCGCGGCGGCCGAGCGCTTTGCGCGCATGGTGTCGGCCCTGGGCGGCCCGGCCGACCTGGTCGAGCATCCTGATAAACACCTGGAACAGGCGCCGTTCGTCGTGCCGGCACCGGCGCTGTCCGCCGGCTATGCCAACGTGCGCGATTGCCGCGCCATCGGCCTGGCCGTGGTGGCATTGGGCGGTGGCCGCCGACGTCCGAGCGACAGCATCGATTTCGCCGTCGGCCTGACGGACCTCGTGGGCCTGGGCGAGCAGGTGGCGATCGGCCAGCCGCTGGCCATGGTCCACGCGCGCACGGAAGCGGCGGCGCAGCAAGCCGTCAGGGAAATCCAGGACGCGTATGCCATCGGCGCCGTGGCGCTGGCGGGCAATCCGGTGATTTATCGTACCATTCGTCCATAATTTAAATCTGGGGTCAGACCCCCGTTTGCGATGGCGTAGAGCTATGTGTCAGCGGTGTTGAGGGTCTGACCCCGGTAGTTGTCTAGTGTAGAGAGAACAAATGAACAACCAAGAACTGATCGCCGAAGCCAACGCCGGCCGCGAACTGGCCTACGCGCCATACTCGCGTTTCAAGGTGGGCGCGGCATTGCTGTGCAAGGATGGCCGCGTCTTCCGCGGCTGTAACGTGGAAAACGCCGCGTATGGCCTGTGCAACTGCGCCGAACGCACGGCGTTTTTCAGCGCCATCGCGCATGGCTGCAAACCGGGCGACTTCGCCAAACTGGCCGTCACGGGCGACACGGCCGAACCGATTTCGCCATGCGGCGCCTGCCGCCAGGTGATCTTCGAGATGGGCGGCGCCGACCTGCCGGTGATCCTGACGAACCTGAAAAACGACATCATGGAAGTGACGGCGGGCTGGCTGCTGCCGCACGGCTTCGGCAATTCCGACCTGGACATGAAGTAACAGGATCCGCTTGAACAAGACGATCGACATCCAGGCCGCCGTGGCCATCGCCGCGGCCGAAGCCATGGCGGCCAAGACGCAGGGTACCTTTGGCGTGGGCGGCGTGCTGCTCGATGGCGCCGGCAACGTGCTGCAATCGATGCACAACAACGTCGTGCGCCAGGGCCTCGTGTTCGACCCCACGGCGCATGGCGAGCGCCAGCTGGTGGACTGGTATTTCGCCGAGCGGGCCAAGGGCACGCCCTTGCCGCCGCCGGGGGAACTGACCATCGTCACGTCGCTCGATCCCTGCTGCATGTGCACGGGCGCCATCCTGGCGGCCGGTTTCAACGTGGTGGTGGCCGCGCCCGACGTCAAGGCGGGCATCAATTACGATGGCAGCGCCACGTTTACGGCCTTGCCGGCGCCGCTGCAGGCGCAGGCGGGCCGCAGTTTTTGCTATCCGGCCGTGCGCGGCGCCACGGAGTATGCGCGCCTGCCGTCCGGCGCCGTGCCCAAATCTTTTTTCATCGGCAAGAGCATCCACGAGGCGACGCAGGCACTGTGCTCGCTCGTGTTCGAAGCAACATCGGCGCAGGTGATGCAGCTGCTGAACGCCGGCGACGACGTGCCCCTGCGCGATCCCGCCGCCTTGCCGTCTGAGCATGCCGTGGTGCGCGCCTTGCGGCGCCGCTATCCCGACGCCCTGACTTACCGTTGCGGCCCGCACGCGCCCGATGCGGGCCTGGCGCCATTCCTGCAGGCGGCCATGGAGCAGGACGCGCGCGATGGCGGCCAGGGCGATGCGGCCGCCTTGCTCGATTCCTTCGGCAACCTGCTGCTGTGCATGCCGGGTAAGTTGAGCCAGTCGGCCATCCGCACGCCGTTCATGGAATGCACGCGCCAGTACGCGCAGCTGCGCTATGAATTGATGGCGAATGCGGCGCCGGCGCTGCAGGAAGAAATCAAAAGCTACCTGGGTCACCCCAAGCACGGCACCTTCGTGCTGGCCATCGGCCCGGACGACAGCGCCGCCAGTTTCATGACCCTGGGCGCCTACGGCTCCACCATGGAAGGGGCGCTGCCGGAGAATAATCCCGCACAGTTCCAGTACGTGCGTCCGGCCATGGCGCCAGACGCGCTGCTGGCGCTGTGCGAGTCGATGCCGCCCCTGTACCGCAAGCTGATACGCATCCGGCCGCGCCAGGTGGCGGACCAGGCCCTGGTCCAGGCGCTAGGCTAGTCTAGGCGTCATCGTCGGGCAGGTTTTTCAGCAAGAAGTCGCGCACGTTCGCGCCGGCCACGCGGCGGATCTGCGCTTCCGACAGGCCAGCATCCAGCAGCGCCTGCGTCAAGCGCGGCAAGCCCGCCGCGTCGATGGCCGTGGTGACGGCGCCGTCGAAGTCCGAGCCATAGGCCACGTGTTCGGCGCCGATCAGCTTGACCGTGTAGCGGATGGCGCGCGCGATCGATGCCACGTCCTTGCCGCAGACGGCCGTATTCCAGAAGCCGATGCCCACCAGGCCGCCCTGGGCGGCGATGCGCTTCAATTGACTGTCACTGAGGTTGCGCCCGTTGGCGCAGGTGCCGCGCACGCCCGTGTGCGACACCATCACGGGGCGTTTCGCCATCGTTAACACGTCGTCGATGGTGGCCGGCGAGGCGTGCGCCAGGTCGACGATCATCTTGCGCTGCTCCATGTCGCGCAGCCATTGCCGGCCCAGCGGCGTCAGGCCGCCTTTCTTCAGGCCGTGCTGGGAGCCCGACAGTTCCGTATCGAAGAAATGCGTGGGCGCGGCCATGCGGTAGCCGGCCTTGTACAAGGTATCGAGGTTGTCCAGCTTGCCTTCGAGCGCATGCGCGCCTTCCAGCGTCAGCCAGCCGGCCAGCAGGGCGGGGTCTTTTTCGCGCGCGGCGATGAAGTTGCGCAGCTGGGCGCGGCTGCCGATGACCCGGACCTTGCCGTGGCTCTTGGCTGTTTGCTGGCGCAGCTCGTCGGCCTGGTAAGTAGCGCGCGCCAGCAGGCTGTTCCAGGTGGCGGGCGGCAAGCCTTGCGCCACCACCAGCGCCGTGATGTTGTCCGTGTCGCCGCCGTTGCGCGCGATATTCATCTTGCGCGGCGTCTTGGTGACGACGGAAAAGGCTTGCAGCGCCACGTTGGCCCGCTGCAGGCGGGGGAAGTCGACATGGCCGCGCTGGCTGTCGCGGTTCAGATTGCGTTGCCACAGCAGGCTGTCGGCGTGCAGGTCGGCGATCCACAGGCTCTGGTGCAGGGCCATGGCCGCTGGCGACGGCGTCTTGCCGGATGGTGCGTGGATGCGGTTGAGGTGCTCGTCGACGAGGACGGGAGCGGACAGGAAACCGCCGATCAGCGCAAGGCTGGCGGCGGTGAGGGTGCTGATAATCATTGTTCTCCGTTTTACCATGGATCGTAGGTGCCCAGGCTCCAGATGTGGCCTTCCGGGTCGCGGCAGGTAAAGCCCCGTCCGCCGTAATCTTCATCCTTGATGTCGAGCACGATCTCGGCGCCGGCTTCGCGCGCGCTGCGGTAGACGGCATCGGCGTCGCTGACGACCAGGTAGCAGTTTTGCGTGTTGGCGCCGCCGACGTCGCTTGGCAGTTTCATCAGGCGGCCGTAGTCGCTGTCGAGGGCGGGCGCCACCATGACCATGCCGTTGCCAAAGCTGAGCTGGGCGTGCGCGACACCGCCTTCGCCATCGGGCACGATCAATTGCTTTTCAAAACCGAGCGCCTTGCACAGCCATTCGATGGCGGCGGGCGCGTCGCGGTAGCGCAGGCAGGGGATGGTGGTTGCGGTTGTCGCTTTTGCTGTATTGGTCATCTGAAAACTCCTATGGCAGGTGGGGAGTAGCTTCGATCGTCCAGGATGCGCGGCGTTCCGCGTTCGCACCATCCATCGGGATGGTATTGACGCCTGTCAATGCTGCGCGCATCCATAGTGCCATAAAACAATCATGACACTCCTGCCACAACGCAAATTTTACTGCGGTGGCTGCTGAGCGCCCGCCGCCTTCGTGTCCGCGCCCGTATCGTCGCTGTTGCTCGCCCATCTGAGCAGCATGACGAGGGCAAACAGCATGATGGCCAGCGGCAAGATGGTGATCAGGAACGCCAGACCCAGGCAGCACGCCAGCAACATGGGCCAGGACATGGCGCGCATGGCGGCCATGCCCTGGCGCGCATAGGCGCACAGCTCGTTCCAGAAAGCGCTGAAGGAAGTGCTGCCCGGTGCCGGATTGATGTCTTTCATGCCGTTCTCCTGTCGTGTGGGTGCCGCTGCCGTATGCATGCTGGCGATGAATCCACTATAGGCAAATCCTTGCTGCCGGGCATTGCGTATGCGACGAATCGCAGGAATGGCGGACCGAACGGCGACAGGCCGGGACAAACGGTTAGTCGAATACCTTCAGTTTCAGCTGGAAACTGAGGGCGCCATACAGGCGGTCCTTGTAGGACGGCACGATGGCGATATTCACGCCCACGCGCTGGTATTCATAGCTGATGGTGGGGACCAGGGCCGGGAACCAGCCGCCGTCGCGCATCTTCGGATAGCCGCTGAAGCCGCCAACGACGGCGCCGATGCGCAGCGGGCCCACCTTGATCGGCTGGTAGTACACGCCCAGGTAGTTCGAGTAGGCACGGTCGCTATTGTAGAAGCGGCCGGCCGTGACCGACGCGACCGTGGAAAAGCGGTATTCGGCGCCCAGGCCCGGATTGCTGTCGTTCAGATTCTTGTCGCGCTGAAAGTGATACGAATAAAAGCCCGCGTTGAGCCAGGTTTCGCTGAGCGGCTGGTTGTCGATCATGTTAAACACATCGGCGTGCGCGCCGCAGGCATATGCCAGCATCAGTGCGCCTAGGGACAATCGTTTCATGCGTGCTTCATCCTTATGATTTCGTACTCTGTGGGCTGGCCTGGTCTGGCGCTGCCGCGATCGTATCACCAAGTTGGCTGCGCTTCTAAGCAATATTGAAAGTGCAGAACAGACGGCTGTTTGCCCGTCTGTTTTCAGCGTCAGCCGGATGGCTGGGGCGTTCTCCGGGCAGCGCGAGGAGAATGATTCTCATTGTGCAACTATGTTTTCATTATTGTTACAAAAGTTGTTGATTTGCGACATGTCAAACACGATGGATATGATATTCTGGCGTCAAGTTAATTTTCTTTTTGGAAATAAAATGTCAATCATGCTCAAATCATCATTCGTTCTCGTTCTGTCGACCGCGTTTGCCGCCGGCGCCGCGCAAGCCGGTGTTGTCGATTTGGGCATCGGTGGCGCCAATTTGTATTCCCTCAGTAACTTCAGCGCGTCCGGCAGCGATGTCGAAGGCGGCGTATTGGTTGCCGGTAACTTGACGGCATCGAACTATTCGGTCAATGACAAGAACAAGGATGCCTACGTCACGCATGGCAACACCGGTTATGCGCTGGTCGTTGGCGGCAACCTGAACTATAGCTCCGGCTCGATCAAGAACGGCAATTACTATGTGGGCGGCAGCACGACGACGAGCAGCGTGGGCCTGAACACGGCAAGCAAGACCACGGCCTCGCCCGTATCGTTCGCCGCGACGTCGGCCCAGCTGAAAAACACTTCGACCTCGCTGGCCAACGTGGCATCGACGGGCAGCAGCTCGGTGGCCTATGGCGGCATGACCCTGAAGGGCGGCACGGGCAATGTGCAAGTGTTCGACCTGACTTCCGCGGCGCTGGGCTCGGTGAACAACTTCAAGTTCAGCAACCTGCACGCGAACGACACCCTGATCCTCAATATCAGCGGCACGAATGTGAATCTGTCCGGCGGCTACGGCGATTTCAGCAAATACAATGTGCTGTACAACTTCTATGAAGCGAAAACCATCACCTTGAACGGCGTGGGCCTGTACGGCAGCGTCCTGGCGCCGCTGGCGACCTTGGCCGGCGGCAATGGCCAGATCAACGGCAGCGTGGTGGTGGGGAACTGGGCCTCGAACATCCAGGTCAATGCGAACCATTATTTCAACGCCACCAATGTAGCCGGTTATGTGTCGGCCGTGCCGGAACCGGAAACCTATGCGATGCTGCTGGCAGGCCTGGGCCTGGTCGGCTTCATGGCGCGCCGCCGCAAGAGCAGGACGGCAGCGTAAGCGTTCGCGCCGTTCAGGAAACCGCCTGTCGAGGCGGTTTTTTTTCGCCCGCTGGCGGCATGGCCACCGCCGCCAGCACCATGTGCGCGATCAGGGCTTCCGCATTCTCGTAATCCTTGCGCGTGAGCTGCTTGCGCTCCAGCACCAGGGCCATCTGCGCCGAAAAATCCGCATACGATTGCGTCATGGCCCAGATGGCGAACATCAGGTGCGTGGCGTTGACGGGCGCGATCTTGCCGGCCGCGATCCACGCTTCGAAGACGGCGATATCCTTGCGCAGCAGCGGCACGACCCTGTCGCGTATCTGCGCGCCGTACAGGGGCGCGCCATTGATCACTTCGAGCGCATACACGCGCGAGGCCCACGGCTGTTCGCGCGAAAAACGCAGCTTGGCGCCGATATACGCGCGCAGTACGTCGCGCGGCTCGTCGTGTTCATTGGCCAGCGATTCCATGCGCGCCAGCCAGTCGTCGAGCACGTCGTCGAGCACGCGCTGGTACAGCAGCTGCTTGGACGGGAAGTAATACATCAGGTTTTGCTTCGACAGGCCGGCCCGCTCGGCGATGGTGGCGATCGACGCGCCCTCATAGCCGCATTCCGCGAACGCGCGCACGGCTTGTTCGAGGATGTCCGCTTCCAGGCGGTCGCGGTTTTGCAAACGCCGTCCGCCGGCATTTTTCACGGGAAGGGCAGGGGATTTGTCGCTGGCCATGGCGGATTCTTTAGCGTGGGCGTATCGATTGCAGGAAGGCCTGCAGCACGGGGGTATCGGTGTAGGCCACGTTGAAGCGGAACCATACCGTCTCGGGCGCGCGCAGCATGAAAAACTCGTTCGGCGACAGCAGGATGCCCGCCTTCAAGGCCATGTCGGCGATGACCTTGCCATTCCATTCCGGCGTTTGCACGTCGGGCCAGCCGGCGCTGACGAACATGCCGCCGCGCGGACGCGCCACGGGCGCCATGCCCGCCTGCGCCAGGCAGTCGATGCTGCGCTCGCGGGCCGCATCGAGCTGCGCCACCAGCCGTTCGACCATGCGCTTGTAGGGCCGCGCAGAGATGGCGTGGTAGACGGCGCGCTCGTTGATTTCCGACGTCGTCAACCCTGCCAGCATTTTGACGCGCACCAGTTCCGCCACCAGCGGCGGCGAGGCGCAAATCGATCCCACGCGCAGCACGGGCGACAGGGTCTTGGAAAAACTGCCCACGCGGATCACGCGGCGCAAGCCGTCCATCGCCGCCAGCGACGCTTCGCCGCGCGCCGCCAGTTCGCGGTAGATATCGTCTTCCACCAGCCAGAAATCGAATTGCTCGGCCAGCGCCAGCAGGCGGTGCGCCTGCGCCTGGCTCAAGGAAGTACCGAGCGGATTTTGCAGCACCGTGTTGACGAACATGAGTTTCGGCTGGGTGCGCGCGGCTTCAACGGCCAGCGCATCGAGATCGAGGCCCGCTTCGCCGCGCTGGACGCCCACGGGGATGCAGCCGTGGTGGCGTATCAGCGACTGCAGGTTGCTGTAGCCGGGGTCTTCCACCAGCACCGTGTCGCCCGGCTTGGTCAGACTGCGCAGGATCAGGTCGAAGGCATGCGTGGCGCCGTGCGTCAGCAGGACCTGGTCCGGCTCCACCTGGAACAGCTCTTCCGACAGGCTGGTTGCCAGGTGCTGGCGCAGTGAGGGAAAGCCGAGAGGGTGGCCATAGCCGCGCAGGCGGCTGGCGGGAATGCGCATGGCCTGGCGCACGGCGTCGAGCACCGTCGCTTCGCCATACATCTCGGGCGGCAGCCAGCCCGCCCCCACGGGCAGGGCGTCGGACACGCCCGAATACAGGTCCGGCGTGAGGGCGTCGATGGCCGTGGGGCTCGCATGCACGGCCAGTTGCGGCGAGGCGGCGATATCGTGGCGCGCGACGAAATAGCCGGAACCGCGCCGCGACGACAGCAAGCCCAGATTGACCAGGCGGTCGTACGATTCGACGACGGTAAAGGTCGATACGCCATTGCAGCGGGCGAACTGGCGCACGGACGGCATGCGCGTGCCGATACGCAGGGCGCGGCTGCCCACCATGACGCTGATGGCGATGACGATCTGCTCGACGAGGCCGCCCTTCTTCTGGCGGTCGATGTCCAGCACGGGCCAGCCGCTGGCGTGACCTTCGCCCTCGTCCTGCTTCACGTTGTGTGTCACCGGTGGCTCCTTTGCTGCCTTGCACAAAACTGTAGTGGTTTTTCGACCTGTACGGTTGGGATACTTTGCCGTTTGTGTATCTGTGCCATTGGGGATGGCCTGTCTATTATTACATCAGCTTTTTGCCAACTGGTAAATTATTTTACGCTTCGTCAAAAACGATCCTGGCCCCGCGCCAGCCCATCCCAAGGAGAAGGTCATGAACGAAACAAGGCCGGAATCGATGTCGGCATTCTGGATGCCCTTTACGAACAACCGCGATTTCAAGGCCCATCCGCGCTTGCTGGTGTCGGCCGAAGGCATGTACTACAAGGACGTCGATGGCAACGCCATCCTCGATGGCACGGCGGGCCTGTGGTGCGTGCCGTGCGGCCATGCGCAGCCGAAAATCGTCGGCGCCATCCGCGAGATGGTGGGCCAGCTCGACTTCGCCCCCACCTTCCAGATGGGCCATCCGGCCGCCTTCGATCTGGCGGAAAAACTGATGGATTACACGGGGCATAAATTTGGCCACGTGTTCTATACGAACTCCGGCTCCGAGGCCGTGGACACGGCGTTGAAGATCGCGCTGGCCTACCACCGGGCGCGCGGCGAGGGCGCACGCACCCGCCTGATCGGCCGCGAACGCGGTTACCACGGCGTGGGCTTCGGCGGCATTTCCGTGGGCGGCATCGGCGGCAACCGCAAGACCTTCGGGCCCTTGCTGCCCGGCGTCGACCACCTGCCGCATACGCATAACCTGAACCAGAACGCCTACACGGTGGGCGAGCCCGAATACGGCACCCACCTGGCCGACGAGCTCGAGCGCATCGTCGCCCTGCACGACGCTTCGACGATCGCCGCCGTCATCGTCGAACCGGTGGCCGGCTCCACGGGCGTATTGATTCCGCCGAAAGGCTATCTGAAGCGCTTGCGCGAGCTGTGCACCAAACACGGCATCCTGCTCATCTTCGACGAGGTGATCACGGGTTTCGGCCGCATGACGACGCCGTTCGCCGCCGACTATTTCGACGTCGAACCGGACCTGATGACGACGGCCAAGGGCCTGACCAACGGCATGGTGCCGATGGGCGCCGTGTTCAGCAAAAAGTATATCCACGACGCCTTCATGGATGCGCCACCGGGCATCGAACTGTTCCACGGCTATACGTATTCCGGCCACCCGCTCGCTTGCGCCGCCTCGCTGGCCACCTTGCAGGTGTTCGAGGAACAGGACATCCTGGGCCACGCGAAAGCGATGCAGGCGTACTGGAGCGACGCCGTGCATTCCTTGAAAGGCTTGCCGCACGTGATCGACCTGCGCAGCATCGGCCTGATCGCCGGCATCGAGCTCGATCCCATCGCCGGCAAGCCGGGTACGCGCGCCTTCAACGCCTTCAAGCAGGCCTTCGCCGACGGCGTGCTGATACGCACGACGGGCGACATCATCGCGCTGTCGCCGCCGCTGGTGCTGGAGAAACAGCATGTCGACGAGCTGTTCGGCAAGCTGGCCACGGTGCTGAAGAACCTTGATTAAGCCCCGGGGTCAGACCCGCCGGGTCTGACCCCAGAATTTGCCCTTGGGGTAAAGAGAGGAAATAACGTGAACCAAATTAACACACAGCTCGACACCATCACCCACTACATCAACGGCGCCAAGGTCGACACCCAAAGCGGCCGCTACGGCGACGTCTACAACCCGGCCCTGGGCGAGCCTGTGGCGCGCGTGGCGCTGGGCACCGTGGAAGACGTGGACGCGGCCGTGCAGGCGGCCGCCGCCGCCTTTCCCTCGTGGTCGGCTACGCCGCCGCTGACGCGCGCCAGGGTCCTGTTCCGCTACCTGCAGCTGTGCCAGCAGCACACGGATGAATTTGCCGCCATGCTCACGCGCGAGCATGGCAAGACCTTTGCCGATGCCCAGGGCGAAGTGGCGCGCGGTATCGAGATGGTGGAATTTGCCGTCGGCATACCGCAACTGTTGAAGGGCGAATTCACGGACCAGATTTCGCGCGGCATCGACGCCTGGTCCATGCGCCAGGCGCTCGGCGTGGTGGCCGGCATCACGCCATTCAATTTTCCCGTGATGGTGCCGATGTGGATGTTCCCGGTGGCGATTGCCTGCGGCAATACCTTCGTCTTGAAACCATCCGAGCGCGATCCGTCGGCCTCGCTGCTGCACGCGAAACTGTTGAAAGAAGCCGGCTTGCCCGACGGCGTCTTCAACGTGGTGCAGGGCGACAAGGTGACGGTCGACGCCTTGCTCGACCACCCCGTCGTGCAGGCGATCAGCTTTGTCGGCTCGACGCCGATCGCGGAATACATCTATGCGCGCGGCAGCGCCAGCGGCAAGCGCGTGCAGGCTTTGGGCGGCGCGAAGAACCACATGGTGGTGATGCCCGACGCGGACATGGACATGACGGTCGATGCGCTGATCGGCGCGGCCTACGGTTCGGCGGGCGAGCGCTGCATGGCCATCTCCGTCGTCGTGGCCGTGGGCGACGCGGGCGACAAATTGATCGATGCACTGGCAACGCGCACGGCCGCACTGAAAGTGCGCGACGGCATGGAAGATGGTGCGGAAATGGGACCGGTCGTATCGCTGGCAGCCAAGCAGCGCATCGAAAAACTCATCGCCTCGGGCGTGGAGCAGGGCGCGACTCTTGTCGTCGATGGACGCAACCATGTGGTGCCTGGCCGCGAGAACGGTTTCTTTGTCGGCGGCACCTTGTTCGACCATGTGACGCGCGACATGAGCATCTACAAGGAAGAGATTTTCGGCCCCGTGCTGTGCGTGCTGCGGTGTCCTGACGTGGTGCAGGCGGTGGAGCTGATCAACGCCAACGAGTTTGGCAACGGCGTGGCCATCTACACGCGCGACGGCGGCGTGGCGCGCGAATTCGTGCGCCAGATCCAGGTCGGCATGGTGGGCGTCAACATCCCCTTGCCCGTGCCGATGGCCTTCAACAGTTTCGGCGGCTGGAAGCGCAGCATGTTCGGCGACCACCACGCGTATGGCCCCGAAGGCGTGCGCTTCTACACGCGCCACAAGGCCGTGATGCAGCGCTGGCCGAACACGGCAAGCGCTGGTGTGGAATTTGCTTTTCCCCAGATGAAGTAAGGGTTTTAAGTCAAACATCGGCCGCACAAAAAAAGGAAACCGCGATGATCGAGTCCTTGAACTATTTACCGCATCCCGCCTTGCCCAACGAGGAATTGGCGGGCCATTTCACGGACCTGGCGCCGCCCCTGACGGCGCGCCAGGCCGCCATCGAAAGCGCCCGCTGCCTGTACTGCTACGACGCGCCGTGCAGCCGTATCTGTCCGTCGGAAATCGACGTGGCCAGCTTCATCCGCAATATCCACGACAAGAACATCAACGGCGCCGCCGCCGGCATCCTGAAACAGAACATCCTGGGCGGCAGCTGCGCCCGCGTCTGTCCCACGGAAATCCTATGCGAAGACGTCTGCGTGCGCAATCACGACGCCGAAGGCCAGCCCGTCAAGATCGGCCTCTTGCAGCGTTACGCGGTCGACCACATGCACTTCACCAGCCACCCGTTCCGGCGCGCGGCCGCCACGGGCAAGACCGTCGCCATCGTCGGCGCGGGACCAGCCGGCCTGTCGTGCGCACACCGCCTGGCCATGCTGGGCCACGATGTGGTGATCTTTGAAAAAGAGGGTAAGGCGGGCGGCCTGAATGAATACGGCATCGCCAAGTACAAGCTGACGGACGATTTCGCGCAAAAGGAAATCGACTTCCTGCTGGGCATAGGCGGCATCACCATCCGATGTCGCCAGGCGCTGGGCGAAAACGTGCAGCTGCGCGACTTGCATGCGCAGTACGACGCCGTCTTCCTCGGCCTGGGTCTGGGCGCCAGCCGCAAGCTGGACTTGACGGGCGAGGAGGCACCGGGCTTGCTGGCCGCCGTCGACTATATCAGCGCGCTGCGCCAGGCGGACGACCTGGCCGCGCTGCCCGTGCCGAAACGGGCGATCGTGATTGGCGCCGGCAATACGGCCATCGACATGGCCGTGCAAATCCAGCGCCTGGGCGCCGAGGAAGTCACGCTCGTCTACCGGCGCGGTTTCGACGCCATGACGGCCACGCACCACGAACAGGAGATTGCCAAGGCAAACCAGGTGCGCATGCTGACGTGGGCCCAGCCGCAGCAGGTGCTGCTCGATAGCGGGGGCAAGGTGGCCGGCATGCGCTTCGAAAAAACCGCCATGCGGGGCACGCGCCTGGCGGGCACGGGCGAAACCTTCGACGTGGCGGCCGACGCCATCTTCAAGGCCATCGGCCAGAGCCTCGATACGCAGGTGCTGCATGACCCGATGGCATCCCTGTTGCAGCGCGAAGGCGACAAGATCGCCGTCGATGCGGGTTTTCGTACGGTGCTGCCGGGGATCTATGCGGGCGGCGACTGCGTGGCGCCGGGGCAGGACTTGACGGTGCAGGCCGTCCAGCATGGCAAGCTGGCCGCACTGGCCATCCATTCCGATTTGTTGAATAAAGTGGAGGCTGCATAATGGCTGATCTCAGCATCGAATTTTGCGGCATCAAGGCACCGAATCCCTTCTGGCTGGCGTCCGCACCGCCGACCGACAAGGCCTACAACGTGGTGCGCGCCTTCGAGGCGGGGTGGGGCGGCGTCGTATGGAAGACGCTGGGCGAAGACCCTGCCGCCGTCAACGTCTCGTCGCGCTATTCCGCCCTGTACGGCAAGAACCGCGAAGTGGTCGGCTTCAATAACATCGAACTGATCACCGACCGCTCGCTGGAGATCAACTTGCGCGAAATCACGCAGGTGAAAAAGGACTGGCCCGACCGCGCCATGATCGTCTCCCTGATGCTGCCCTGCGAAGAGCACTACTGGGCCGACATCCTGCCCAAGGTCGAGGCGACGGGGGCGGACGGCATCGAACTCAATTTCGGCTGCCCGCACGGCATGCCGGAGCGCGGCATGGGCGCCGCCGTGGGCCAGGTGCCCGAGTACGTGCAGATGGTCACCGCCTGGTGCAAGAAGCACAGCAAGTTACCCGTCATCGTCAAGCTCACGCCCAACATCACGGACGTGCGCATGCCGGCGCGCGCGGCCAAGGCGGGCGGCGCGGACGCCGTCTCGCTGATCAACACCATCAATTCCATCACCTCGCTGGACCTGGACCGCATGGTGGCCTTGCCGATTGTCGGTGGCGCCAGCACGCACGGCGGCTATTGCGGTGCGGCCGTGAAACCGATCGCCCTGAACATGGTGGCGGAAATCGCGCGCGATCCGCAGACGCGCGGCTTGCCCATTTCCGGCATCGGCGGCATCGGCAACTGGCGCGACGCGGCCGAATTCCTCGCCCTCGGCGCCGGCTGCGTGCAGGTGTGCACGGCCGCCATGCTGCATGGTTTTCGCATCGTCGACGAGATGAAGGATGGCCTGTCGCGCTGGATGGATGAGAAGGGCTATGCACGCATCAGCGATTTTTCCGGCAAGGCCGTGGCCAACACGACGGACTGGAAATACCTGGACATGAATTACCAGGTGATCGCGCAGATCAACCAGGATGACTGCATCAAATGCGGCAAGTGCTACGTGGCTTGCGAGGATACGTCGCACCAGTCGATTGCGCAGCTGATCGACGCCGCCGGCACGCGCACGTATGAGGTGATCAAGGAGGAATGCGTGGGCTGCAACCTGTGCGAAATCACCTGTCCGGTGCAGGGCTGCATCACGATGGTGCCGCAAGCCACGGGCAAGCCGTACATGAACTGGACGCAGGATCCGCGCAACCCCCGGGCATTGGCGGAGTCGGTATAGGGCACGTTTTTTGCGTACGTATATTTTATAAACAGTTGCCCAACTTTGCAGTAAGCTAGGCCGCCGCCGTTTTTAAAACGCCCAACCTCCCAACCGACGGAGCAACCCTGTGAACCACGACTATTCAGGCAACACGCAACTCTGGAATGAAGACCTGGCGCCCACCACGGCGGCGCAGCGCACCTGGCGCTGGTATCACTTCGCCGCGCTGTGGGTGGGCATGGTGATGTGCATTCCCGCCTACACCCTGTCGGCCAGCCTGATCGACAGCGGCATGTCCGGCTACCAGGCCGTGCTCACGGTATTTCTCGCCAATGCCATCGTGCTCCTGCCGATGCTGCTGATCGGCCATGCGGGCACCAAGTACGGCATCCCGTATGCCGTGCTGGCGCGCGCCTCGTTCGGCACCATGGGCGCGCGCCTGCCGGCCCTGATGCGCGCCATCGTCGCCTGCGGCTGGTACGGCATCCAGACCTGGTTCGGCGGACAGATGATCTACACGCTGATGGGCGTGCTGGTGGGGCATGAACTGGGCGGCGAGAAGATCGCGGGCCTGGGCATCAACGGCAGCCAGCTGCTGTGCTTCCTGGCCTTCTGGGCCATCCAGTTCTATTACATCCTGCACGGCATGGAATCGATCCGCAAACTGGAAACCTATACGGCGCCCCTGAAAATCCTGATCTGCTTCGTGCTGCTGTACTGGGTGCACAGCAAGGCCGGCGGCGTGGCCAGCCTGCTGGACCAGCCATCGCAATTCATCCCCGGCGGTAAAAAGGCTGGCCAGTTCTGGAGCGTCTTCTGGCCATCGTTGACGGCCATGGTGGGTTTTTGGGCCACCCTGGCCTTGAACATCCCCGACTTCACGCGCTTCGCCAAGACGCAGCGCGACCAGATCGTGGGCCAGTCGGTCGGCTTGCCCGTGCCCATGGGTTTGCTCGCCATGCTGGCCGTGATCGTCACTGCCGGTTCGGTCGTCATGTACGGCAAGGCCATCTGGGACCCCGTCGATCTGGCCAGCCGCATGACGGGCGCCGCCGTGCTGATCGCCCTGATCATCCTCCTGATCGACACGGTCAGCGTCAACCTGGCGGCCAACCTGGTCGGGCCGGCGTATGACTTTTCCTCGCTGGCGCCGAAGCAGATTTCGTACAAGATGGGCGGCTACATCACCGCCTTCATCGCCATCGTCATGATGCCGTGGAAGGTGCTCGAATCGACACAGGGCTATATCTTCACTTGGCTGATCGGCTATTCGGCCTTGCTGGGTCCCATCGCCGGCATCCTCATCGTCGACTATTATTTTGTGCGCAAGACGCAGCTCGACGTCAGGCAGTTGTACCGCGACGACGGCGTCTACTCGTATGGCAATGGCTGGAACATGGCGGCGCTGATCGCCTTTGTCATCGCCGTGCTGCCGAATATCCCGGGCTTTTTGAACGCGGCCTTTCCCATGGCGTTTCCCGGCGTGGGCGAAGGCTTCAAGACGATCTATACCTACGCCTGGTTCGTGGGCGTGGCCATCGCCGCCGTCGTCTACGGCGTCATGATGAAGGGCAAGGTAGCTGCGCGCGTACAGCAGGCGCCGCAGTCCTGATCTTTTCGAGAGGGAGACAAGATGACTACACTGATACGTGGCGGTACCGTCGTCAACGCCGACCGCGCGTTTCGCGCCGATGTGCTGATCGAGGGCGACACGATTGCCGCCGTCGGCGAGAACCTGGCGCTGCCGGCCGGTGCCACCGTGATCGACGCGGGCGGCCTGTACGTGATGCCGGGCGGGATAGACACCCACACGCACATGAATTTGCCTTTCATGGGCACGGTGACGTCCGACGATTTTTTCACGGGCACGGCGGCGGGCCTGGCGGGCGGCACCACCACCATCATGGACTTCGTCATCCCCGCGCCGAAGCAGTCGCTGATCGAGGCCTATCACCAGTGGCGCGAGTGGTCGGCCAAGGCGGCCGGCGACTACACCTTCCACGTGGCGATCACCTGGTGGAGCGAGCAGGTACATGAAGAGATGGGCACTCTCGTGCGCGAGCATGGCGTGAACAGCTTCAAGCATTTCATGGCCTATAAAAACGCCATCATGGCCGACGATGAAACGCTGGTGAAAAGCTTTACCCGCTCCTTGGAACTGGGGGCGCTGCCCACCGTGCACGCGGAGAATGGCGAGCTGGTTTTCCAGTTGCAGCAAGCCTTGCTGAAGAAGGGGATTACCGGGCCGCAGGCGCACCCGCTGTCGCGCCCACCGGCCGTGGAAGCGGAGGCGGCCAACCGTGCCATCGCCATCGCCAATGTCTTGAATACCCCCGTGTACATCGTGCACGTCTCGTGCGCCGAGTCGCTTGACGCCATCACGCGGGCGCGCGCCAACGGCCAGCGCGTGTATGGCGAAGCGCTGGCGGGCCACCTGGTGATCGACGACAGCGTCTACCATGGCGACGATTTCGACTACGTGGCGGGCCACGTCATGAGCCCGCCGTTCCGCGGCAAGCACCATCAATCGGCCCTGTGGCACGGCCTGCAAAGCGGCAACCTGCACACGACGGCCACCGACCACTGCACCTTTTGCGCCGAGCAGAAGGCGGCTGGCAAGAACGACTTTACGCGCATCCCGAACGGCTGCGGCGGCGTCGAGGAACGCATGGCCGTCGTGTGGGATGCTGGCGTCAATTCAGGCATGCTCACGCCCTCCGAATTCGTCAAGGTGTCGTCCACCAATGCGGCGCAGATCTTCAATATGTATCCGCGCAAGGGCGTCATCGCCGTTGGCAGCGACGCCGACATCGTGCTGTGGGATCCGCAAGGCACGCGCACCATTTCCGCCGCCACCCAGTTCGCCAAAGGGGGCTTCAATGTCTTCGAAGGGCGCACCGTGCGCGGCATTCCCCGCACCACGATTGCCGCCGGCAAGGTGGTGTTCCACCAGGGTGAACTGACGGCCCTCGAAGGGGCAGGGCGCTATATCGAGCGTCCCGCGTTTGCCGCCACGACCGCATGAAGTCAGGAGACAATAATGGATGATCTACGCATCAATGGCGAACGGCTGTGGGCAGCCCTGATGGAACTGGCGCGTATCGGCGCGACAGCGAAGGGTGGCGTGAAGCGCCTGGCCCTGACGGACCTCGACAAGGAAGGCCGCGACCTGGTGGTGGGCTGGGGCCGCGAAGCGGGCATGAGCATCACGATCGACCAGATCGGCAATGTCTTCATGCGCCGCGACGGCACCGACAATACCTTGCCGCCCGTGATGACGGGCAGCCATATCGACACGCAGCCCACGGGCGGCAAGTTCGACGGCAATTACGGCGTGCTGGCGGGCCTGGAAGTGGTGCGCACCCTGAACGATCTGAAGATCAAGACGCAGGCACCGATCGAAGTGGCCTTCTGGACCAACGAGGAAGGCTCGCGCTTCGTGCCCGTGATGATGGGCTCGGGCGTGTTTTGCGGCGCCTTTTCGCTCGAAACAGCGTATGCGGCCAAGGACACGGAAGGCAAGACCGTGGGCGAGGAGCTGGCGCGCATCGGATACAAAGGTGAGCAGGTGCCGGGCGACCATCCGATCGGCGCCTATTTTGAAACGCATATCGAACAGGGCCCCGTGCTGGAAGACGCGGACAAGGTTATCGGCGTGGTGCCGGCCGTGATGGGGCTCTCCTGGTATGACTGCGTGGTGACGGGCATGGAAGCGCATGCGGGCCCCACGCCCATGGGCTTGCGCAAGGATGCGCTGCAGGTAGCCACCACCATCATGCAGGAAGTCGTGGCGATTGCCAACCGTTACCCGCCGTACGGGCGCGGCACGGTGGGCATGGTGCAGGTCTTCCCGAACAGCCGCAACGTGATCCCCGGCGAAGTCAAATTCAGCATCGACCTGCGCAACGTGAACGACGAGCTGCTCAACACCATGCACGGCGAGATCACGGCTTTCATCGATGCCACGCGCGAAAAAACAGGCTTGGGCATTTCACTGGAAAGAGTCTCCTACTACCCGCCATGTCCGTTCCACCCCGACTGCGTGGGCGCCGTGCGCAACGCCACGGCCAAACTCGGCTACTCCGTGATGGACGTGGTGTCCGGCGCCGGCCACGACGCCATCTACGCGGCCCGGCTGGCGCCGGCCGGCATGATCTTCGTGCCGTGCAAGGACGGCATCAGCCACAATGAAATCGAAGACGCCAAGCCCGAGCACCTGGAAGCGGGCTGCAACGTGCTGCTGCATGCGATGCTGGAGCGGGCCGTGGCCGTGTAACAGGGCTATGCCAAGAAATAAATAGTGCCGTAAGGGCTATTGGGGGCCGTTACGGCACTCAGCTAGTCAGTTAAAACAGTTGTAGTTGACCAGGATGAGAC